>DATIUW010000104.1:0-63161 GCA_035466435.1 Polyangiales bacterium
CGCGTGGCACCTCGCGTGCGTTGAACGCGTTACGGGGCAAGGAGAGGGGAAATTCCCAGACTGCCTTCGGCACGGCCGTGTCGTAGCATCTCTCGCGGTTCGCGCGACCAGCCGCCTCACCCCGAAGCGCCGGGCCGTCCTTGGCGGCACCACTCACTCCAGGACCCGACGTAGAGCTTCGCGCCATCGAGCCCGCAGGCTTCCATCGTCAAGAGCAGATGACAGGCGGTGACGCCTGAGCCGCAATAACAAATCACGCGATCGGACGAGACACCTTCTAGAAGGTCTGCATAGCGCTCTCTCAAAGTCGCAACCGAGTCGAGCATGCCTTCATCATCGAGCTGGGATTGCCAGTACAGGTTGCACGCGCCTGGAATGTGACCTGCCACGGGATCGAGGTTCTCCGTCTCGCCCCGGTAGCGCTCCGGCGCACGCGCATCGATCACGCGCCAAGTCGGATCGGTTCGGACGCGCTCGACGAAGTCGGCAACGGCGACAGGCCATCGATCCACGGCGCTCGGGTATGGGCCGAGACCGGCGTCGACCGACCGGGCTTCGCCCTCGTCGATGGGGACTCCTGCTTCGCGCAACGCGGCCCAACCGCCATCGACCACCCTCACCGGCTCGTGTCCGATGGCGCGCAGCATCCACCAGGCACGAGCTGCGGCCATCCCGCCTCCACTGGCGTCGTAGATGACCACCTGCGTGGAAGGGCCGATGCCCCAACGCCCGAGCAACGCGATCCAGCGCTCGATCGGAGGCAGCGGATGCCGGCCGCCGTCGCGCGGGTCCCGAGGGTCCGAAAGGTCGGTTTCCAACCCTGCCCGTATCGCGCCTCGGACGTGACCCATGACGTACGCTCGATCGGCGTCGGGCTCGGCGCGCGCATCGAGAAAGACGGCGCGATCGACTCGCTCCACTGCCTCCTTGGCGCTGATGAAAGGCCCCGGCATGCTCAATTCCAACGCACTATACCCTACAATGTGAGTAAAGTGTTTAGTCACACTTGACACTTTCTGGCCCGCTTGCCATTCTGCCGGGGATGGAGGGTAAACGCCAAGCGCGCGTAGGTCGGTTCGATGTGGCTGCAGCCCTGGCCGCGCGAGCCCTACCCGCAGCCATGACGCCTCTCATCGAACAGGCGCGGCTCGACGCCAAGATGATCCTCGAGCGGGCAAGCGGTCGGGCGCCCTCGCCATTGATCGGAGACGAGGCCGCGCCGACGCCGTTGCAAGAGGTAGACCCCCTCAGCATTTTACCCCGCGGGCTCGCCGACAAGCTTCGCGCTGCCGAGCGCGACGTCCGCATGCTGACCGAGCGCCTCATCCTCGGGAAGAACCCATCGCCACTGATCGAGCGCCCTCGGACGACTGAGGGCGCAGTCGTTTCACTGCCACGCAAGACGCCCAACATGGCGCGTCCGTTGAGAGTGACCAAGGTGACTCGGGAAACCGACGATGCGGTGTCGATCTACCTGACCGAAGCCGATGGCTCCGCGATCGAGTTCCGTCCGGGCCAATTCCTGAGCGTCGACGTCATGATCGACGGCGAGCGCTGCCGCCGCGCCTATTCGCTGGCCAGCGCCTGCATGCCTGATGCCCCACGGCACATCACCGTCAAGCGAATCGCCGAGGGGCGCGTGAGCAATCACCTGAACGACACGATTCGAGCAGGCGACGAGCTCGCCGTGCTCGGGCCGTCGGGCAACTTCACCGTAGAGCCCCGCCCGGTCAACGAGCGGCACCTCGTCATGATTGCGGGCGGTAGCGGAATCACGCCGATCATGAGCATCTTGGAGACCGTCCTTCGTCTCGAGGATCGCAGCCGGGTCACGCTCATCTACGGCAACCGGAGCGCGAAGGACGTGATCTTTCGCGAACGCCTGGCGGCGCTCCGCGACGAGCTCGGCGACCGATTGTTCGTCGATCACGTGCTCGAGCACGCTCCCGAAGACTGGTCCGGAGGCCGCGGTTTGTTGACGCGCGACGTTCTCGAAGGACGCTTGGACGCACTCGGAATCGAAGACGACGGGCTTCAGCGCTATTTCGTATGCGGTCCTACGCCCATGATGGAGGCAGCCCATGCGGCGCTTCAGGCGCGGGGTGTGGCCGCCAACAGAATCGCCGAAGAACGATTCACCCGTCCCGAAGAACGGGAAGGCGCCAGGGGAAGCAACGAGACGGAGCTCGTGATGATCTCCAAGAGCGGACACGACCATGGCATTCAGGTCGAGCCCGGCCAGACGATCCTCGAAGCGGCGCTCGCCGCCGGAATCGACATGCCCTTCTCGTGCGCGATGGGAGGTTGCGGAGCGTGTCGCGTGCGTCTCACCGGGGGCGACGTTCGAATGGAGGAGCCGAACTGCTTGAGCCGCGCGGAACGTGAGCAGGGCTATGTCCTCACGTGCGTCGGCCGTCCGCACACCCAGAGCAGCATCCTGGTGGAGGGCGCATGACGGCGATGGCCCGATCGATGCACCAAGACCAAGAGGAATGGTGTTACCGGATGAAGGATCTCTGTGAAGCGACGGGTCTACCGCGGCAGGCGATTCATTTCTACATCCAGCAAGGTTTGCTGCCTCCAGGACAGAAGACCGGCCGGAACATGGCGTGGTACACCGAGGAGCACATCGAGCGTCTACGCCTCATCAAAAAGCTTCAGCACGAGCAGTTTCTCCCGTTGAAGGCCATCAAGGCTCTTTTCGATGGAGAGGACGGCGTCTTTTCGCCGCGTCAATACGCGTTTCTCGCAGGGGTGAAGGAGGAGCTCGCCGAGTCCCTCAAGACCAGCGACGATCGCAGCCCGACTCTCAGCCCCGAGGACATCGCAGAAAAGACCGGGATCGATCCAGAGGACGTGGAGCGTGCGTTCGAGCTCGGGCTCGTGGGCGGCGCGCACTCGAATGGCTCCCTTCGAATCGCCGCTGCCGACGCCTGGATTTTCGAAGTGTTCGGGAAGGTTCGCGCCGCCGGCTTCACGCCGGATCTCGGCTTTGCCGTCGAGGACATGGCGCTCTACCAAGACGCCATCACCAAGCTCCTCAACGACGAGGTCCGCCTGCTCTCTTCGCGGCTTTCAGAGCTCCCAGCCGAAAAAGTCGCTACCATGATCGAGGAGGTCGTTCCAATTCTCGATCACTACATCATGCGCCTACATTCGACCAAGATTCGCGAGTTCTTCGCCAACGTGTTGTAAGGAAGGAATCGACCATGCTCAGTGACAAAGTCCTCGATACCCTGCCCCAGGAGATTCGCCGCCGCGTCGAGCCGTACGTCGAAGCCGTTCAGCTCATGACGCAGACGAACAACGCCAAAGTGCTCCGATCGATGGCGCCCTCTGGCATTCGCGGATTGATCCTGCAGCGTGGCAAGCAAGGTGTCCCTACGCAGATGCCTTCGCATCACAGGGTGTACTTCGACTGGACTTATCCGAACGACCACCCCGAAATGCGGGAGCTCTATACCCGTGCCAAAGAGCAGCAATGGAACGGCGACGACCTTCACTGGGACATCGACGTCGACCCGGAGAATACCGAAAAGCCGATCATGCCTCGGCAGTTCATGGCTTTCGATGATCTGCGCGACCGGGGCATCCGTTTGACCGATCTCGAGGAACGACGTCTAAACTCGAGCGTGGCATCGTGGATGCTCAGCCAGTTTCTTCACGGCGAGCAAGGTGCGCTCTTCGCCGCTGCACAGGTCACCGAGGCCGTGCAGTTCTTCGATGGCAAGCTCTACGGGTCCACGCAGGTCGTCGATGAAGGACGGCACGTCGAGGTGTTCCATCGATACTTGGATACGAAGCTCAACAAGCTCTACCAGATCAACGACAATCTATTCGTCATCATCGACGCGCTCATCCAAGACTCGCGATGGGACGTGAAATTCCTCGGAATGCAGATCATGGTCGAAGGCTTGGCCCTCGGCGCCTTCGGCACGCTCTATCAGATGACCAAGGAGCCCCTTCTCAAGCAGCTCTTGAAGATGGTGATTCAAGACGAGGCGCGGCACGTGCACTACGGAGTGCTGGCGCTGCGCGACCATTTGCGCAACGAGCTGAGCGATTCGGAGCGGAGGGAGCGCGAGGATTGGGCCTTCGAGGTGGCGCTGTTGATGCGCAACCGCTTCCTCTCGTTCGAGGTGTACGAAGAGTGGTTCGAGCACAAGCTGACTCGCAAGGAGTGGGCGGAGTTCGTCACCAACTCGCCCGGTTTCGCCGTCTTCCGTCAGGTGATGTTCAAGCGCTTGGTGCCGAACCTGCGCGAAATCGGCCTCCTCAGCGACCGCATCAAGCCACACTATGACCGCGCAGGGCTGATGAAGTACTTCGACGGCCAGTCGGCCAGCGAGCTGAGCGGCGACCAGATGATCGCCGAGCTCGACGCGGCTTGATTCGGCTGCTCAGGACTCGCCGACGACGATCAGCAAGGCGTCGGCGTCCACCTGATCACCGAGCGCCACCGTGACCTGCGCCACCGTCCCGCTTTGTGGCGCGGTGACCGAGTGCTCCATCTTCATGGCCTCCATGATCAGCAGGACCTGACCGGCCTCGACCGTGTCACCCTCCGCCACGCGAAGCTCGATGATCTTGCCGGGCATCGGCGCGATGCACCCGCCGGGGGGAACGGCGAGTGACTTGTCGGGGAAGCGCGGCTTGCGCAAGAGGCCCACGCTGAAGTCGGAGCCGTGAACGTACGCTCCATCGCCGTCGAAAATCACGCGGGCGCTCTGCCGGTGCCCGTTCTCTTCCCACGTGAGTCGAGGCTGCTCCCAGGAGATGACTCGGACCTCGTGCTCGCTCTCCCCTGCCCAGACCGTGAACCGATTGTCGCCATGGTGCCGATATTCGACCCGCAGGTCACGCTCACCGTCCGAATACTCCACCCATTGCGGGGTGTGATAGTTGTTGCGCCACCCTGACGGAATCTCGGGCAGAAGCACTCTATCCCGGTTGCGTTGCTGCTGCTCGGCCAAGGCAGACACCACCGCGGCCTGCCATGGAGCGCGCTCGTCATCGGCATCCGGAAGCAAGTCGCGCAGATGCCGATCGATGAAATGAGTGTCGATCTCTCCCGCCACGTAGGCGGGGTGGTCGAGAACGCGGAGCAGGAACGCTCGATTGGTGGTCACTCCCTGGACGCTCAGGGAACGGAGCGCTCGGCGCATGCGCTGCAGCGCCAACGTCCGGGTCTCGCCGGATGTGATGATCTTCGCGAGCATGGGGTCGTAGTAGATGCCCACCTCGCTTCCGCTCTCGACCCCGCTGTCCACTCGCAGCCCCTCGGCCTCGGGGAGGTGCCAATCGACGACGCTGCCACTTTGGGGAAGAAAACCGGACGCGGGATCCTCGGCATAGAGGCGTACCTCTAGGGCGGCGCCCTCCATGCGGACCTCTTCTTGTGAATGACGAAGCGGCTCACCTTGCGCCACTCTGATCTGCTCTTCGACCAGATCGAGACCCGTGACGCACTCGGTGATCGGATGCTCGACCTGAAGGCGTGTGTTGACCTCCAGGAAATAGAAGCTCCGGTCGGGCGCCAGTATGAACTCCACGGTGCCGGCGTTTTCGTATCCGATGGCCTTTCCGCATCTCACGGCGGCCTCTCCCATCTCGTTGCGGAGAGCGGAATCGAGAGCCGGGGAAGGCGTCTCCTCGATGATCTTCTGGTGCCGACGCTGAATCGAGCACTCGCGCTCGTTCAGGTGGATCAGATTGCCGTGGCTGTCACCCAGGATTTGAATCTCGACGTGACGCGGATCATCGATGTACTTCTCGACCAAGAGCGTGCCATCGCCGAACGCGCTCAACCCTTCACGCGCGGCCGACGCGATGGCGTCTGGAAGCTCGGACTCTTTCCGCACCAGCTTCATACCCTTGCCGCCGCCGCCTGCGCTTGCCTTGAGCAGCACTGGGAAACCGATTCGAAGCGCCTCGCGCGCGAGAACCGCGGGATCCTGGCTCGCCCCATCGTATCCGGGAATCACCGGGACGCCTGCCTCGTGCACCAACGCCTTGGCCTCGCGCTTCGAGCCCATGGCCACGATGGCCTCGGGCGTCGGACCGATGAAAATCACGCCTGCCGTTCGGCAGGCCTCCGCAAACGCGGCATTTTCGGCGAGAAAGCCATATCCGGGATGGATCGCGTCGGCGCCGGTCGCGGCCGCCGCCTCGAGGATCCTGTCGATGCGCAGATAGCTTTCCACGCTCGGGGCGGGGCCCAGACGAACGGCTTCGTCCGCCTCGGCGACGAAGGGCATGTCGTGATCGGCGTCGGAATACACGGCCACCGTGCCGATCCCCATTTTGCGGCAGGTGCGCATGATGCGGCGCGCGATTTCGCCGCGGTTTGCGATGAGTACTTTCTGGATCGTCTTGGTCAAGGCTCGTTTGCTCCCTAGTGCCGAAAGACGCCCCACGACGTCGTCCCCTCGACCGGGGCGTTGTATGCAGCCGACAAGCAAATCGCGATCACCGTTCGGGTGTCGCGCGGGTCGATGATGCCATCGTCCCAAAGACGCGCCGTCGCGTAGATCGCCGTCGATTGATCCTCGATCTGCTTCTCGGTCATCATCTTGGCAATCTGAAGCTTCTGTTCGTCGACCTCGACGCCTTTCTTGGCGGCAGCGTCGCGCTGAATGATGTCGAGCACCCCGGCGAGCTGCTTCCCACCCATCACCGCGATCTTGTGATTGGGCCAAGTGAACAAGAACCGGGGACAGTACGAACGACCGCTCATCGCATAGTTGCCGGCGCCATAGCTCGCGCCGGTCATGATGGTGATTGCGGGTACGGTGCTGTTCGAAACGGCGTTGATCATCTTGGCGCCGTTTTTGATGATCCCGTCCTGCTCGTACTGCTTGCCGACCATGAAACCCGTCGTGTTCTGCAAGAACACCAGGGGCACGTTGCTGCTGTTGCAGAGCTGGATGAACTGGGCGCCCTTGTTCGCGCTCTCGCTGAAAATCGTTCCGTTGTTCGCCAGGATACCGACCGGGAATCCATGAATGTGGGCCCAACCGCACAGCATGGTTTTTCCGTACAGCGGCTTGAACTCACTGAAGCGCGAGCCGTCCACGATGCGCGCGATGACCTCGCGTTGATCGAACGGGACGCGGATGTCCGCTGAGGCGATTCCGAGAAGATCTTCCGCGTCGTAGAGAGGCGGCTCGATCGGACGGGGCCGTAATCTACCGTGTTTTTCCCATTCGAGATGGGCGACGATTTCGCGACCGAGTCGGATCGCGTCCATCTCGTCTTCGGCCAGATAGTCCGAAACGCCGCTGATGGTGGAGTGCATCTCCGCACCGCCGAGCTCCTCGTGGTCCGTCTCCTCGCCGGTAGCCATCTTCACGAGAGGCGGTCCGGCCAGGTAGACCTGAGCCTGCTCCTTCACCATCACCACGTAGTCGCTCATGCCTGGAAGGTATGCGCCGCCCGCCGTCGAGCTTCCGAACACCAGGCAGATGGTGGGTATCTGCTGCTCGGACCGGCGCGTGAGATGGCGAAATCCGGCGCCACCTGGAACGAATATCTTGTCCTGATTCGGTAGATCTGCTCCTGCAGATTCGATCAAGCTGATGCCGGGCAGTCGATTCTGCTCGCATATCTCTGCAAGGCGGCCCGACTTGAGCATGCTCACCGGCGTCACGGCTCCGCCTTTGACGGTCGCTTCGCTGGCAACGACGCAACATTCCACCCCGCTCACCAGACCGACGCCTCCGACTACGGAAGAGCCGGTCGGCTCGCCCTTCATCCCGTGTCCGGCAAGAGCGGCGATCTCCAAGAAGAAGCTGTCGCGATCGAGAAGCATCTCGATCCGTTGGCGCGGCAAGATCCGTCCGCGCGCCACGTGACGGCTGGTGTACTTCTCACCTCCACCGAGGTTGGCTTTGGCGAGCGCCTGATTCACCTCGTCCAGCACTGCGAGATTGCCTCGGCGATTGGCTTCGTAGGTCTCGGACTTCGTATCGGCCTTCGACCGGAGCACCGGATAGCGCTGTTCCTCGGGCATGCGGGGGGAATCCTAGAGGTTGAGCCCGACCCGCGGCAACCGAAAAATGAATGAGTATTCAATCAGGCCGATCATGCCGAGATCCCAGCAGTTTCTAAGCTCCAGCGTGAACCGGAGGCCGGCGTCCCGCCCAGGGGCGCGCGCGCTCGAGCTGCGCCGCCAGCGAAAACATCAGCGGCTCTTCCTCGGGCCGGCCCGTGAACATCACGCCGATGGGCAGCCCTTCGGCATTCCAATGGAGCGGAACCGACATCGACGGCTGCCCCGTGAAGTTGGCTACCGGCGTGAACGGAATGAAGGAGAAGGTGTTTTGCGCCGCCTGGTCGATGATCTTCTGCTTGGTGAGCAGCGCGCTCCAGTTCAAGCGCGACACCAACTTCTGCGCGATCAGGTCGAGCCCATGCGGGTCGAGCGCGCCGATGGGCACGGGCGGCGTTCCGAGGGTCGGGGTCAAGACGAGATCATAGTCGCGGTAGACCTGAGCGAGCCTGCGTGCCTCGGCTTGAAGCACGTGGAGCGCCACCAGAAAGTCTCGTGCGCTCGCGGCTTGGCCGAACATGTTCGTGATCCAAGTCGTCAGTTGGAAGTCCTTCGGCCTCGCCCGCCGATTCATCATCTGCTCGCCTTCACGAATCTCGGCGGCGACGTTTGCGCCCACCACGATGAGAAAGGCCCGCGCGAGCTCGAGCGCGTCGTGGTTGGGCGTGACTTCGTCGACGTGATGACCGAGGTCGTTGCAAAGCCTTGCCGCATCCTCCACCGCGGTCTTGCAGTCCGGATGAACCGTGGCGGGCAACGCCGGCTCGCTGTGGAACGCGATGCGGAGCGGACGAGGATCACGTTCGGTCGCTCCCAAGAACGTTCCTTGCACCGGCGCTGCGTAATAAGGCGCCGCGTCGTCGGGTCCGTGCGTCGCGTCGAGCATGGCGGCGCTGTCGCGCACGCTGCGTGTCAGCACGTGCTCCGAGACGAAGCCGGACCAGTGCTCACTTGCCGTCGGTCCTGATGGATTGCGCGCGCGCGACGGCTTGTGACCGAAGAGACCGCAGCATGCAGCGGGGATCCGAATCGATCCGCCACCGTCGCCCCCAGAGGCCATCGGCGCGAGCCCTGCTGCAACGCTTGCTCCGGAACCGCCGCTCGAGCCTCCAGCCGTACGATCGAGCATCCAAGGGTTGCGGGTCACCCCGTGCAACGCGGTTTCTACGACCGGGAGCAAGCCCATCTCCGACGTTGCAGTCTTGGCGACCGGGACGATCCCGGCATCGAGCCACCGTCGATAGAGATGGGTTTCGTCGGTGGGCGTCCAGCCTTCGAAGAAACGAGAGCCTTCCTGCGTCGGAACGCCCGGGATGCGCTGGATCAAATCCTTGATGAGGAAGGGAACACCGGCAAAAGGTCCCTGGTCCGGCGCGCTCATCGCTCGAGCACGGGCACGATCGAAAAGCTCGAAGACCACCGCGTTGATCCGGGGATTCACCCGCTCGATCCGCGAAATGCACTCTTCGACCAACTCGGCGCTACTGACCCGGCCCTGCCGGACCAAGTCGGCGAGGCCCAGGGCATCGTACGAACCGTATTCTGGAAAGCCTGGCACCGCGCAGGCGTACCCCAGTCAAAGGCCTAAAAGCAAACAGCTTTTGGAGGCTCGGCACAAACGCGCCAAGCAAGGAGGTGATGTTCTGTTCACAGTGTAACTAGATTTTTTTGATCATATGGTTGCTAATTTTCCAGGCTGGTGGTACCACAGCTTTAGAAAGGCCGGAGAAGCATCAATGAAAGCCAAAAAGTCTGCTGACAGCGAAATCATGACCCAGGTTCTCGAGTCCGTGAAGGCTCGCGGATGGATCACCTACGACGAAGCCTCCGAGGTCGTCGCCAAAATGGGCGCGACCCAGGGCAACGTTCGACGCTTTCTTCGACGCCTGGAGTCCGCGGGGGTCGAGGTGACGGTGACCCCCGGCCGCACTCGAAGGAGCGAGCGACGCCGCTCATCGAATCCCGTGGAGAAGACGAACGTGCTGAGCGCAGAGCCGGTACAGAGCTATCTCGACTGGATGGGCGCGGTGAGCTTGTTGACTCGCGAGGGCGAGGTCGAGCTGGCACGCCAGATCGAAAAGGGCCGCCAGGTCATCTACGACGCCGTCGTCGGGCACCGGCTTCATGCCGATGCCATCGCCGAGGTTTGTGCGCGTGTCTCGGCGGGCGAGCTCGCAGTGCGAGAGGCCGTCATCGAGCCTGCCTTCGAAGAGGTGCTCGGACTGCTGGCAACCTACGCGGCTTCCTGTGAGGCAGGATCCGCAGAGCGAAAGAACGCCGAGAGCGACTCCGGTCTGTCTGCAAACAAGCTGCTCGCCCTGCACGACCTCGTGTCGACGGCGCATGCCGATGTGGAGCGAGCGAAGTCCGAGATGGTGGAAGCCAACTTGAGGCTTGTGGTTGCAATCGCGAAGAAATACCTCAAGCGCGGCCTTCCTTTCATGGATTTGATCCAGGAAGGGAACATGGGCTTGATGCGCGCGATCGACAAGTTCGACTATCGCCGCGGCTACAAGCTCTCGACGTACGCTTCTTGGTGGATCAGGCAGTCCATGGCCAGGGCAACCACCGATCAGGCCCGCACGATCCGCATTCCGGTGCACGCGTGCGAGCTTCTCACCAAAGTCACCAGCATGACCCGGAAGCTCACCGGTGAGCTCGGACGAGAGCCTACCGCCGCGGAGATCGCGAAGCGCATGAAGCTCCCTGCCGATCAGGTGGCCAATCTTCTCATGATCTCACGCGACACGGTGTCGCTCGAGATGCCGGTCGGCAACGACGGAACGAGCGAGCTTCGTGATTTGATCGCCGACGAGGAAGGCGCCACGCCGATGGACTCGGTCATCGGGGAGGACCTGTCGAAGTCCGTGCTCAGGGCGTTGGAAGCTCTCAATCCGCGCGAGCAGAGAATCATTCGCATGCGTTTCGGAATCGGAGAGAAGGAGTCGCATACACTGGCCGAGATCGGACGCGAGTTCGGCCTGAGCCGCGAACGCATTCGCCAGCTCCAGGCCCTGGCGTTGCGAAAGCTCCGAAGCGTTCACGGTGACGCTGCATTGAAGCAGTTCGTCAGCGCGTAGCTGCTACGCTAGGTCAGCTCGTCGAGCTCGCCCTGCTTGGCCTTGGCGATCCACTTGTCCATGGTCCTGTGGACGACGTCGAGCGCCATGTTCTTGAAGGGCCGAAGCAGAAGCGGCACCTTCTTCATGTCGACGACGACTTGGCCGGGCTGGAGCTCCACGGTGGCTGCCACGCTCACGCCCTTGACGTGAAACGTGATCTCCGCCTCGGTGTCGCTCTTCCACACTGTCTCCGCGTCGTACTTTTCCCACTTCTTGGTGTAATACTCGGCGGCCTTCTCGGCGGCCTTCTTGGCGCGCTCTGGGCTCAGATCATGTTTGATGACGTGCTCCATGAAGCCTCTTGGTAGCACAGGATGACACGAAACGGCGCGCCTGCGCTATCCGGCGGGTTCGACCGCGCGGACCTCGGCGATCCACGCCGCCAGTGCGGAGGTGCTTCCGAGCGGGCGATTTACCTCGGGTAGAGCCCACGTCGGAACGCCTATCTCCGCGCGCAGTGCCGTCATGCTCGAAGTCTTCCGTGCATGCTCGGCGGCCAGCCACACGCGCATCTGCCGAAGCTTCGGAGCCAGTCGCGCGAGCGATGGGGGGTAGCCGTCCGAGCGGACGCTCGACGCGTCCACCCCCGGGATGAAGGCTCGATTGAACACGACGTGCCCGAGTCGAAAGCCTCTATCGTCGACTTCGGCAGCGACCGACCGCGCGGCATCGATGCCGACAGGTTCGGCGGAAGACACGAGGACGAAACGAGTCTTCGGGCTTCGCATGAGCTGGTCGAGGTCGCTTGCGCGTTCGGCGAACCCTTCTCGCAGGAACGCCATTTCCGTCAGAAACTCGGTCAGAGCAGCCACGAGAGAGTCCCCCGCAACCTTCTTCAACAGACGCTGCGCAATCGTTCCTCCCGCGAGACGGGAAGACTCGTCAGACGCTCGGAGAAACCAACGAACGACACGCTGATCGAGGAAGCTGACCAAACGTGCTGGTGCATCGAGTATCTCGATCGAGCTTTGCGCAGGTGGGGTGTCGACGACGACGAGATCATATCTGTCGTCGTGCGTCGTTTCGTACATGCGCTCCATGGCGGCGTACGCATGGGAGCGCGCGAGGGTGGTGGAGAATGCTCGATAGATCCGGTTGTCGAGGACACGTTGCGCGCGTTCGACGTCGTTCGCTGCACGCCGAATGATCTCGTCGGCGCTGGCCTTGGTTTCGAGCATGGCCGCATGAAGCTCGCCACCACAGGCGCCATCCGGGAGGGGCACGTCGGAAGGTACGTCCACGAGCTGGTCCACGCCGAGCGCATCGGCCAGCCGACGGGCAGGGTCGGCGGTCAGCACCAGTACCGACCGCCCCCCGAGCGCCTCTCGAAGCGCGAGCGCGGCGGAGAAGGTGGTCTTGCCGACTCCGCCGACACCCACGCAGAACACGAGGCGACACTCTCGAGGAATCTCGATCACCACGCCCCCGTCCTTTGCAGCGTTCCACAAAGCGCCTCGATGATGCGAGAGCTGTCTTCCTCGTGCTCGTCGAGAATCATCACCGGCAACGGGATGTCTCGGCGAAGGCCGCGAAGACATTTCTCCGCCGTTTTCCGGCGCCGGATCAGATAATCCGCGAGCGCCAGATCTTCAGCCCAGGGCCCTCCGGCGCCGTCCCTCTCGAGCTCCTGCTCGACCAGGCGTTGCTCCGTTTCGTCGAGCCACTGACGAGGCACCCGATTGATGAACAAGTGACCGAGATGCAGATCCTCTCGGCTCTTCAGGCCGTCGTAGAGCTGAACGGTTTCCCGAACCGCCAGGGGCTCGGGCACCGTGACCACGTGAACGGCGCAACGCTCCGGGTCGCGCACGAGTGCCGTCGCACTGTCGAGGACTTGGCGCAGAGGGCCGTCCTTCAAGAACACCTCGAGGACCTGCGGCAAATCGAAAAACATGAGCGCGTGGCCCGTCGATTCGAGGTCGACCAGGATGGGGTCCCACCGTCCATCGGATGCGAGCTGTGCCACCCGATGCAACGTGACGATCTCATCGACGCCCGGCGCCGCCATGAAGAGGCGGCGCAGCGAGTTGTTTCTGGCCACGAGGACCGCGATCGGCCGTAGCTTCAGCCGCGACGTGACGTAGTCGATCAAGGCCGGTTCGAAGACGACCCGCGTCGCGTGGATTCCAGGAGCGACCTCCGACGGATCGTAGCCGACGTCGGGTCCATGGAACAGGTGTGATGACGACGTGTGAATCCCGAGCTCCACGATGAGCGGACGCTTTCCAGCCCGAGCAGCGGCAGTGGCGAGCGCCCCCAAAACCGTCGACTTGCCCACTCCGCCCTTGCCTGTGAAGAACTGAACGGGCCGCGTGAGTAAAGGCGCATTCACGCCGAAGTCCTAGCAGGATCGAAACGTGGTATCGAGGAAGGCGACGGCATGAAGAATTGGATTCAGGCAGCGCGGCCGCTTGCGCAGGTCAACATCGCCGTGCCCCTCCTCCTCGGACAGATCGCAGCTTTGCACGTCACGGGGCGTTTCAGTTGGGGATGGTTCGCCGCGGCGGTGCTTTGGGGCGTTTTGAATCATCTGTTCATCATCTTTGCGAACGACTTCGCAGACCGAGACGCCGACAGCGGACGCCGGACGCCTCTGTCGGGAGGGTCCGGAGTGATCCCGGAGGGGAAGCTCAGCCCGCGGCAGGTTGCGCGCGCCGCGAAATGGTCAGCGGTCGCGCTAATCGTCCATTCGTTCGCCTTGATGCTTCTCGGCCGCACTTGGGCGCCGGTCTACGGGATAGCCGCCCTGCTCTTGATGTGGCTCTACAGCTTCGAGCCGGTGCGGCTCAGCTATCGCGGTGGAGGAGAGCTACTACAAGGCATCGGGATGGGCGTAGGGTTGCCTTCGCTCGGCTACTATCTACAGGCGGAGAGCGTTCTCGCCCCTGGTTGGATCCTCGCGCCGGCGACTCTGTTGGGGATTTGCAGCAACGTGCTCACGGCGCTTCCCGACGTCGAAGATGATGCACGCGCAGGCAAGAAAACTTGGCCGGTGCGGCATGGTATGACCTCGGCGCGCCGCTTTGCGTCCGCGGGGATTGCATTCGCCTGCTTTGCCGTTTTTCTCTGGACGCCCTCGATATCGATGCCGGCGCGAGCCGTCGTTTCCATCGCGCCGCTCTTGCCACTGCTGGTGGGCGCGCGCAGGTCCGATCCGTATCGGGCAGCTTGGTGGTCGAGCCTCGCGCTGCACGCGTTGGTGGCGCTCTGGATCGTTGCGATGATCTTCGGGCTTTAGCCGCGAAATCCGAGCGATGCAGCCGTCTGCTCGCGGAGCGCGTCGAAGTCTCTTTCGGCATCGGGCCGCGCATCGACGCGCCACGCTTCGACGGGGACGTAGCCCCGCGCCGCAAGCGTGCGGTAGAGCTGAAGCTCGTCGTCGGGCTCGCGAGGAAAAGGGAACGGGTTGCGTGAGACGCCTTCTTTCAGACGCGGGTACCACTCGTCGTCCGCCTGGATCAACGACAACAGATCACGCCCTCGGGCTTCGGTCTGGCGAATGAACTCGATGCTGAAGGGGTGGACGCTGGCCCGTACCTCGGGTTTACGGCGCACCCATCGGGCCCAGTCGAAGCCGTACATGAAGTCGTGAACGTATCGGAACCGAATCGGCGACTGCTGACCGTAGAGCTGCATCAGCCGGACCGTCGAGTCTGCGACGTGACTCAAATAGCCCGAATAATCGCCAGCCTCGGACGCACGATCGTGGATGGACGCGAGATAGAAGTCGAAGTCCCAGAACAGATTCTCTGGGAAGTTGCGCATCTGTGCTTCGGCCACCGCCGAAGCCGCGGCAGCCAGGTGCGGGGACTGACGGTCGTCGGCCAACCTTGAGACCACCTCGGTCAAAGGGTTCGCGATCGATCGCCGTGGATCGAGGGTCAGGCGGCCGTAGCGAGTCTGCGCGACCCGAGCATCGAGCTCCGCCAGAGGTACGATGGGCTGATCTAGGGCTTCGGCATTCATTGAAAACTCGGTTGGAGCCACAGGACGAGCGCTGCCACGGTTGTACTATGCCAAATGGCGCGGTGCAGATGGAGTTTGTAGGCGCCCTGCGCGCGAAATGCATTGGTGACGGCCTCGTCGCTGACTTTTCGCAGTCGGACGAAGTTCCAGGCGAGGATGATCAGCGCAGGGATGCTCGCCCAGGGCGAAACCCATGAAGGAGCCAAGAGCGAAGCACCAAGCCAAACCGAGGCCCCGAGAATCACGCACGTTTCCGACAGCCGGCGCGCCGCTGCGTTGCCGAACGTGGAGGCAAGCGTTCTCTTTCCACCAATGCGATCGCTTTGTTCGTCCGAAAGTCCGCTGGCCGCTGCGCTAGCCAAGCTCAGCAGCGCAAAGCCGGCGATCCAAGGCCAGCTCGTCACTGACACGCCTCCGGCCTGCAAATAGGCATTGTACGAAGGAAGCGCGATCCCGACGCCGAGCATCTCGAGGATCTCACCGCCGCCGCGGTAGTTGAGGCGGAGTGGCGGCAACGTGTACGCGACGAATATCAGCATGCAACCGAGCCCGGCTGGCAGCGCAAACGGCCGCCCGAGCGACCGCTGCGCCCCCGCCGCAACGAGCAACGCGGCGCATCCGAGGACCACACCCGCAAACCCCACGGCGGGCGCCGAAAGGATGCCATCGGGGATCGTCTTCGGTGAACAACCTTCGGGAAACATCTGTCGCTTGATCGCATCGACCCGCCGGTCGCCCCAGTCGTTGAGCAAGACGATGAAGGCGAGCCCGAAGCTGGTGAACGCGAGCCCCCACCCTAGCGCGAGTGTGTCGAAACCTCGCTCTGCGGTCGCACCGAGCGCCTGGCCGAACAATGCGGGAACGAGAAGCTTGGGCCAGCTCGCGGGCTTGAGCGCGTAGGTCCAGCGCGCGAGGCTGGACTTGGGAACCGCATCTCCCGCAGTCGAAGCCGTCATGAGCCTCGGCTTGGCTCGGCCGCCTCGGGGGCCTCGGGCGGATTGCTCTCGATGTGCTTTGCGCGCGCTTCCCACTTCGCACGCGCCATCGCTCGCATGTCCTGGACCGAGTCCATTTCATCCACGATTTCGAGCCCGATCAGGGTTTCGAGGACGTCCTCCATCGTGACCACTCCATCGACGCCGCCGTACTCGTCAACCACCACCGCGATGTGCTCCCGATTGTCGAGCAACTTCTCGAATAGTGCCGGGAGCGGGATCGTGTCGGGCACCATCAGCGGCTCGCGCGCAAACGCTCTCAAGGGTACGTCGAGCTCGTTCCGGGCTGCTCGCAAGAGGAGCTGATCTTTGAGAATGTAGCCAGTCACCTGGTCTGGGCTTTCCTTCCAAATGGGGATCCGCGAAAAGATCATGGAGCCGCGTTCCGCGATCGCATCCCTCACCGTCGTATTCTCCTCGAGAGAGAACATCACGATGCGCGGGGTCATGATGTCCCGCGTGCGAAGCGAGCCGAAATGAAACAGATTGCGCAAGATTCTCATCTCCGATTCGTCGAAGACACCCTGCTCTCCACCGATTCGGGCGAGCGCCGCGAACTCCTCGCGGGATATCTTCTCGGTGCCGCGACGCCGCTTCAACGAGCGTGTGGCTGCTACCGAGAGCCAGACCAGCGGCAGCGTCAGAAAAATGAGCACGGGCAAGACCGTGACGATGAATCCAGTGAGACGCCGCCAATGCATCGCGCCGAGGGTCTTCGGCAGGATCTCGGAGATGAACAAGATGGACAAGGTCAGGATGACCGATGCAATCGCCAGAGCCTGCGAGCCCCAAATGCGCTGGGCCTCGGCGCCGACACCCGCAGCGCCCGCCGTGTTCGCGATCGTATTCAAGCTCAGGATCGCCGCAAGCGGCCGGTCGATGTGCGATTTCAGGGTTCGCAGCCTGCGGCCGACCTTGGGACGGTCCTGCTCGAGCTTCGCGACGTGGGACGGCGTCACGCTGAGCAGCGCCGCCTCGAGGATCGAACACAGAAACGAGACGCCGAGCGCAAAGCCAAAGTAGACGAACAGCGTGGTCATCGGGATGCTCGGTGGCTCTCCGGCTCGCTTACGTCCTCACGCCGGAACGGACCATGCCGGCTGAGCTCGTCGATTTGCTGCCGGACGGAAGCCGCCTCGCGTGGAAGGAAGTCAGCGATGGCGTCCCGGAGCACGGGATGACGAATCCAGTGGGCGCTGTAGATCGGCGATGGCATCAAGCCGCGCCTGAGCTTGTGCGTCCCTTGGGCGCCCGCTTCGAAACGGTTCATCTGGTGCTCGATGGCATGCTCGATGAGCCGATAGTAGCAGAGCTCGAAGTGAAGCATGTCGTGTCTTTCGGAGGCTCCCCAATAGCGACCGTACAGGTGGTTTCCTTTCGCGAAATTCAAAGATGCCGCTACGATTCGGCCCTGATCCACGGCTGCAAATACGAGCGGCGAGCCATCGAGGACCGACGGCGCGAGCTCGAAAAATTGGGGCGTCAGATATGGGTAGGAGCCCTTGCGCCGACAGGTGGCCCGATAGAGATGCTCGAGCGTCCTCCAGCCGTCCGGCCCGAGCTCGTCTCCGCGCATCTCTCGGATCGACAGGTTGGCGTCGGCCGCGACCCGTCGCTCCTTTCGGAGCTTCTTGCGCATCGAAGACCGAAACGAACCGACGAAGTCTTCGAACGTTTCGTATCCCTGGTTCTGCCAATGAAACTGGAACGACAGCCTTTCCATCAATCGCCCATCGCGCGCCACCCACGCACGCTCGTCGGCATTCAAGAAGAGCAAGTGGATGGAAGACACTTTCGCAGACTCGGCGACCTCGAGGCATCCGTCGATCAAGCGCGATGCCAACACGGCGGGGTCCTCTCCAGGGGCGAACAGAAATCGTCGTCCCGTCACCGGAGTCACCGGGACCATCGAGACCAGCTTCGGGTAATAACTAGCCCCCAGGCGCATCGCCGCGTCGGCCCAACCCCAATCGAAGATGTATTCCCCGTAGCTGTGCGTCTTCAGATACAGGGGAAGCGCGCCGACCAGGCGCTTCCGACGCCAGACGGTGACGTGAACCGGCTCCCATCCAGAGCCGCGGCCGACGGAGCCGCTCCTTTCGAGCAAAGACAAGAAGGCGTGCTCGACGAAGGGATCGTCCTCTCCGACCAAGTGGTCCCAGGCGTTCGGGTCCACGGACCCCAGAGACGAAAGAATCCGTATGTCGAGCGACTCACGCAAGCGAGTCAGGAAGTCTGCACGACCTGGGATGCTAGAGCCAGCCGAGGTAGGACGTGGGCCCGCGCTTGCCACGAAAGACGTTGATTCCGCGCTTCACCAGTGCGTAGAAGCGGAAGAAGGCGTCCACCTGAAGGCGCTGGAACGCGCTGATCGGGGCGCGCGAGCAGATCCACTTCGGATCAGGCCTCCCGGAGTCGATGAAGTCGACGCGGCCGCGAACGGGCACGATCGACCGGCTCCCGAGGGACAACCGCGGTCCGAGGACCACCGCGTCGCAGGCCTCTCCGTCGTCCGCAAGCGTTCCGGGGACGTGCCCGTAGTTGAACGGGCACGGAAGAGGCGAGACGAAATCGATGGCGCCGTCGTCGTCGCGCTTGAGGAAGCTGCCGCGCGGAACGTCGATCACGACGGTGAGCGTCCGGTCGCTCACGGTAAGAACTCGCACGCCGAAGCGACCAAGCCTTCCTCGACGAGATAGCGCCCCCGAATCACGTCTCCGATGCGAAATCCATTCACGTCTTGCCGAAACACGGCCTCGAAAGAGCCATCGTCCATCTCGATCTCGACGGCGTGAAACCCTAGAAAGGTCGAGGTGAGAAGATACTGGCACTTGTAGACCGCTTCCTTGGAGCTGAACAAAATCTTTCCCGTGAGACCGGGGTCGGGGAGCGTGGCGAGCCGCTCTCTCTCGCTCTGCGTGCATACACGGCGCCAAAGCGACTGTTTGAGCGGGGTCGCAGGCTCGAGGTCGATGCCGATCGATCGAACCTCGGTGGAGCGCGCCACCGCGGCGGCGCACCACGCATCGGTGTGCGAGATGCTGCCGACGAAGCCAGGCGGCCAAACGGGAGCTCGATCTTCGCCTCGCAAGATCGGCGTGGACTTCGTGAGGCCGAGGCGGCCGAGTGCAATTCGACTACAGACTCGGCCCGCCGTGAACTGCTCGACGCGCGTTTGGGCGGCGCCGGCGATCGCCTCCTCCTCCCCCATCAGGAGCCCACCTCGGACGGAGCGCGGATCGACCTCCTCGGTTTCGACGTGCGCGCCGAGGAGACGGCTGAAAAGCGGCCGTCGCATCTATCTGGTGGTGATCGCGCCGGCAACCGCGAGAATGGCAAAGGAGTTGGCGAGCGAGATGATCGGCGACAGCGCGTTGAGCACGTCGGCGGTGCTCGCGTACCACGACTTCGTTACGTATACGATGTCGCCCGGCGCGAGCTCGACGTCCGTCCGATCGCCACTCAACAGCTCTTTCAGATTCGTCGTGTAGATCTGCGGCTCACGAAGAGGCCCTCGCACGATCCGAACGTCCTTGCGGTCGCCACGGGCCGTGTTGATGCCCCCAGCGCGAGCAAGCGCCTCGGTCAAGCGAATGCCGGTGCGAAACGCCACGGGCTGAGGGGCGTTCACGTCGCCCAAGACCATGATGAGCTGGTCCGTAACGGGCGGAACGAAGAGCTGATCGCCCGCGCGGATGCGAATGTTGTGCTTGGGGTCGCCTGCCCGCGCCAAGGGAACGCTCACGGGGAGGGCTTTTCCATCCCGCATGAGACGCGCCAGCTCGAGGTTGCCCACCAAAGTCGGAATGTCCCGGGATACCGCCCGCTCGGGGCCCCCGGACTCTGCCAGCAGATCTGCGAGCCTCATTCCGGGGGTCACTTGCACCCTTCCGGGCCTGACGACGGCGCCCACGACCACTGCCGTGTGACCCTCGGGCCTGATGATAATCAGATTGGCACGCGCAAACCTGTCGTACCGCTGTAGGCCCCGTTCGACCGCCTTTTCCGCCTCGGAGAGCGTCTTGCCCCCGACGTCGATATCCCCCGCTAGTGGAATGTGAAGCTGGCCCAACGCATCGACGATGAGGCCCTCGTAGACCTGCGTCTTTGCTGACACGGTGGTGAGCTGGATTACATCGCCCGGCAAGAGCATCAGAGGCTCGGCGGGATCGGATTCGAGACCTCGCGCCATGATCGGCTCCGGTGGGGAGAAGGCGGGATCGTCACCGGGAGAGGTCGGCGCTGGCGTGTAGCGATTGTGCGCACACGCGGTGAAGAGTGTGATTGAAAGCAAGATTGCCGTGCACCGGCGCATGTTCCTGATTAATCTGACCACTTGCCGTCTGCAAGGTTGAAGTGAGGAAGGCTCAGGCTATGCCTATACTGTCCACGAAGGACCGATGACGAGCAAGAAACCCACTGGATGGGGCGGCGCACCGGATTCCGAGCTAGCCCCGCTGATGAGACTCGTCGATTTCGTGTTGATTTACGCGGCTCTGTGGCTGCCGACGTACGCCCGCGGGGAAACCTGGGATCAGCGAGCCTGGACGGCGGCAACGATCGCCGGAGTGCTCTTCATGCTCATCGGGCAATCGTTACAGCTCTACGAGAGCGATCGTGGGATGCGTCTCAAACGTGAGCTCGTGCGAGCTTGGGGTGGCTGGTTCGCCGGTGTGGTGCCCACCCTGTTGTTTCTGTTGTTCATCTCGAAACGTTCGGACGATTACTCGCGCGTGGTCGTCACGATTTGGTTCGCGCTCGCGCCCATCCTCATTTCTTTTTGGCGAACTGCGATCACCCTGACGCTCCGCGAGCTCCGTGCGCGCGGCTACAACACCCGAGGGGCTGCCATCGTCGGCATGACCGAGCTCGGCGAGGAGCTGGCGCGCCGGATGCAGGCCCTTCCCTCCCTCGGGCTTCGCGTGCACGGCTTCTACGATGATCGCTCCGACGACCGTTGTCATCCGATCCCGGAGACGGTCGGCACGCGCAAGGGCTTTCTGAGGGACGTCGTCGATGCAGCGAGGAAGGGCGAAGTCAATTTGATCTACATCGCTCTGCCGCTTCGGGCCGAGCCTCGCATCAACCAACTGTTGCGAGAGCTCTCCGACACGACCGCCTCCGTCTACATGGCAGCGGACTTCTATGCGTTCGATCTCCTTCACGCCCGATGGGGAACGCTCGGCGGCCTACCGACGATCAGCCTCCACGAAACCCCGTTCTACGGGGTCGACGGTTGGCTGAAGCGGCTCGAAGACATCGTGCTTGGCAGCCTGATTCTGACCATGATCTCGATCCCCATGCTGGTCATCGGCATCTGGGTGAAAGCCACGTCGCCAGGCCCCGCGCTGTTCCGGCAGCGGCGCTACGGCCTCAATGGGGAGGTCATCGACGTCTTGAAATTCCGTTCGATGACGGTGACCGAGGACGGTCCGGACATCAAGCAAGCCACCAAGAACGACCCCCGGATCACGAAGATTGGCGCGATTCTGCGCCGCTGGAACCTCGACGAGCTGCCTCAATTCTTCAACGTGCTCGAGGGCAGCATGAGCATCGTGGGGCCTAGGCCTCACGCGATCGCTCACAACGAGCTCTACCGCAAGAAGATCCGTGGCTACATGCTCCGGCACAAGGTGAAGCCCGGCATCACCGGATGGGCCCAGGTCAATGGTTGGAGAGGAGAGACCGACACGCTCGAGAAGATGGAAAAGCGCATCGAGCACGATCTCGATTACATTCGCAACTGGAGCCTGCTCTGGGATCTGCAGATCGTCTTCATGACCGTGTTTGGCTCTCGCGCGAGAAAAAATGCTTACTGACCGGATGCTGAGAACGTGGACCAGATAGAAGAGGAAGGGACAACAGCAAAGCGATCCTCCGGCCGTGCCGGGTGGCCCATCGATCCACACCGGGTGAAGCGCGCGCTCTGGCGCGGACGGGTCTCGTTGATCACCGCGGGCGTCGCCGGCCTGCTCGTCGGGTACGTCATCGCGAAATTTTTCATGACCAGCGGCTACGAGACGACCGCCGTCTTGAAGTACGAGGGCGATCTAGATCTGCCTGGCTTGCCATCCACACGCGACACGATCGGTCCGGCGGCCGACGCTCTGACGAATCAGGCCGTGCTTCGCAAGGTCAGAGAAGAGAGCGGGTTCCAAGGGAGCTTGACGGCGCTGGCCGCTTCGATGAGCTACCGGGTCGATTACCTGACGAACACCATGCACATCGGCGTCGCAGCACGAACCGCGGAAGGCGCCGCCGAGCGGGCGCGGCTCGTGACGGACGTCTTCATGCGTTATCACAAGGAGCGGCAGTCGAGGCGGATCGAAGACGAAATCACTCGCGTGCAAAAGCGAATCGAAGCGGCTGAAGGCGAGGCCGAAGCGGCTCGTCGAGTCTACAATCAATTTCGCGAGCAACACGGCATCGCAGACCTCTCGACCGAGCAGGAATCCATGGTGGAGTCCGCCGCCAAGCTGCAAGCCGACAGCGAGCTCGCAGAATCGGAGGTTCGAGCGCTCGAAGCACAGGTGAAGAGCCTCGAGACACAGCTTCAAAGCACGCCCAAGACTAACCTCTTGCTAGGGAGCTCGCCGGAGCGGGACGCCTACAATCGCCTCCGGCAAGAGCTGGTGGACGCGAGATCGACCCTGTCCGACGATCATCCGCGCGTACAGTCGCTTCAGCAACAAGTGAACCAACTCCGCCAGCAGCTCGGGAGGGGTGGAGGGTCTTCCGGTGACGGCCTCGTGGCCATGAACACGACGTATCAGGCCATCGACGAACAGCTCCGCGAGGCGAAGGCGTCGCTGAGCGCCCTGCGGGAACGTCAAAAGGGACTCTCCGCAATGGCCGCGCGGGCGAAGGAACGCATCAGTACGTATTCCGAGATCGAGGGCGAGGCGGCCGGATTGCTCGCAAGCGTCACGGTGAACGAGAACCTGAGTGGCTCCCTGCGACGGACCGAAGCCGCTCTGGAGGATGCGCTACGGGACCCTCCAAGCGGCTTCGTGGTGCTCGATCCCGGCGCCGTGCCGGAGTACCCGGTCGGAAACAAGATGAAGATCGTCGTCTTCGGCGCGATTCCGATGTTGACCTTCGGCCTCGCGCTGTTGGTGGTGCTGCGGCGAGAGCTCCGCGGGCTTCGGATCGAGACCCCTGCCGAAGTCGCGTTTTGGGGTCGGGGTCCGGTGCTCGGGGCGACGTCATGGCCCGATGACCCCCGGGGTCTCGACGAGCTCGTTGCTGGTCTCGATGATTTTGCACCGGAGGCCCAGGGCACCCTTCTCATCGTCGGGGCCTCGACGAGTGAAGCGCCCCTGGCCGCGGAGCTTGCGGAACGAATGAACGAGGATTGGTTCGCGGCGGATGACAACGCGATTTCGGCGACGGCTAGCGACCCCAGCGTCGAGCGGCGCGCGCCGCTCAAGACACCCCCGCCAGGGCCCTATCCCATCAGCCGGGTGCAGGCAGGATCCACCGCGCTGGCCAGAAGGCCCTCGGCGCCGCCCGTCGAGCCGGTCCGATTGGTTCAAAGGCCGTTTCATCTACGGCTCGAGGCCTGGGATGGGCCGCAGGAGGGGCAGGCGCTTCGCCGCGCGGCGCGCCTCGCCGATCGCGTCATCGTGCTGGTCCGCTCCGGAGCTACCTCGATTGCCCGGCTCAACGCCATCGGTAATCGCTTGGGTCGTGGGGAGGGAGTCGGGTACATCGTCGTCGGGTTGGCGCACGAACATCGCACCCTCCCAGATCGCGCCGGAGACGTCGCGTCTTTCTGGAAGATCTAGAAACGGGACCGATCAGCGGTACATCCGCTCGGTCTCCTTGCTGACCATCCCGATGGCCGCCCGGCGCGGCAACAAGCGGCTGAGCAAGACGGAGGCAACCGCATTGCGGCGTCCCGACACACCGGTCGGTTTCTTGCCCAGGTCGCGAAGCGCCTGCTCGGTCACGTCGTCGGGCTCCATGGGACGAGCGAGCCCCTTCGATGGAATGCGGTCGGTCGACGACCGGTAGTTCGGCGTGAGGGTCGCACCCGCGAGGCAACCGAGCACGTCCACGCCCTGCTGGCCGAGCTCGTACCAGAGACCCTCGGCCAGGATCGCATCGTATGCCTTGGTGGCCGCATAGTTCGCGACCATGGCGGTCCCTTGAAAGCTGCTCATCGAAGACATCAGGATGATGCCGCCTCTGCCTCGTCGCACCAAGCGCCTTCCGAAGTAGTGCGACATCCGCAGGGGTCCGAGAACGTTGACGTCCACCGCCTTTAGATGCTCCTCCAGCTCGATCTCGAGAAACGTGCCGATGGGCGAAAACGCGGCGTTGTAGATCATCAAACCCACGTCCAGGCTTTCGGTCGCGGCACTCATCCCCGTCACCGCGTCCGCCGAGCCGAGATCGAGCGACAGCACGCGAACCTCGACCGCATGCTCCGAGCGAAGCTCGGCTGCGAGGCTCTGCAAAGGGTCGGAACGCCGCGCCACCAGAACCAAGCTCAAGCCCCGCGCTGCGAGCTTTCGAGAAAACGAGGCACCGATGCCCTCCGAGGCCCCGGCCACGACGGCCCAGGGGCCATAGCGATCGACGAAGCTCGCCATGCTCAGACCTTCTCGGTGAAGGGAGTCTCGGTGTGGTACATGCGCTTGATCACGTAAACCGGAAACAAGAACCATGGGGCGTTGAGCGCGAGCACCAGCCAGGGCGCGGGCGTGGCATGGGGCCCCATGAACTCTTCACCGAGGATGATCGTCACGTTGGTCATCATCACGGACGCCCAGATGATGCTCGGAATGCGTATCCAGTTTTTCCCCTTGGTCCAGGCGTAGATGGCAAAGACGTAAAACGGGCCGAAGAACAGTGAATCGATCCAAATCGTCATGCGCCACCATGCGGGCCGGGCGATCAGCACGGGATCGAAGTTGTTGCCGTACCAGTGAATGATGTCGATCGCGAAAGCGGGCGGCCACAGCGGATACTCCCAATCCCCGCTGATGTCGGGCAGCACGATCTGCTCGACATCGACGATGTAGGTGATGACCAGGATGTTGATCCATAAGAAGCTGAGGACTGCAATGTCGCCCTTGCGGCGAGACAACGGAATCACGCGCTCCATGAGAACCTCGTTCGCTGAAGTTTCCGCGCAGGGTACTCGGGCGGCGGCAAAAATCTACAGCGAATCGCCGGCCGAAAGCTCGCTCTGGGGCAGAAAGCCCAGGCCTACCATGAAGCGCGCCATTTCAGTCAGATATGCCCCGCGATCCATGTGAATCACGTGACTGCCGGGAAACCAATGGATACGACAGCGGCCCCAATGATCCCAAAGAAGCCTCGAATGCTTTGGGGGGGCGAGGCGATCGCCGACGCCCCCAACGACCATCAGGCGATTGGTGGGGAGCACGGGCGGATAGGTGAGCGGGCAGCTCACGGCCACGAGCCGTCGTGCATCGGCAAGCTCCATTCCCATGGTGGACAGGGCTGCCCGAAGCAGCACGCCGATCGGTTGCCACTCCAAAACGAGGTCTGCCAGGCTCACCACGGGCACGTTCGGAATCGCGAACGCCAGCCGGTTCTCGACGCTCGCGAGCATCGAAGTAGTGAATCCACCGAGGCTCATGCCCGTCACTCCGATTTGCTCGGCCCCGCGTTCGCGCTGCAGCCAATCGAAGAGGATTCTGAAATCGAACACCGACTGCGCGACGGCTTCGTTGAGGCGCGAAGTCCCGCCGGCGAAGTAGCCGTGCCCTGAAAACGGAGAGAGCTTGGTCTGCCGGGGACCGTGAAACGGAAGCGTGAACAACACGATGTCGCAACCCATGCGGTAGAACCATGGAAGCGCGAACACCCACTCGTTGATCAGATACCAATCCGCGGTGAAGCCATGAATCGCGACGATGGTCGGCCGCGGTCCGTCGCGATGACGGAGCATCCGGGCATGGGCTACCCGGTTTCCAGTGTGCCGCAGGTATGACTTGTGCTGGCTCGGATTGACGGGTTGGAACGGGCTGTCGAACTCGAGTGCCTCGCACACGCCGTCCTCCGGCTCGAAACGCGGCAGCCATCGACCTTTGCTCACGCGCACGCGCACATCGGAAGGGGGTTCGTGGAAGAAGCGCTTCGCATCCCCGGACTCGGCGATGTCCGCGTAGAGCTCTGCATCGCGGACGGCTCTTCTGAGCTGGATTGGATTGTATCCGAGCGGAAGCGCCATGCTCGAAATCATCGAGGCCCCGATCGTCCTCAGCACGGTGTCGAAGCTGGCGGCGGCTCCTACTCGGAGACGATCGGGCAAGGCGAGCTCGAAACCCTCCTCGGTGCGCGCGAAGTCACGGTCGAGCTGCTCCCACCATAGCCCATCGGCCAACAGAGGTGGCGCGCGCAGGTAGGACTGGTGCACGATCCGGGAGACGACGGAGGACTCGACCACCCCCTCAGCATAATGGATCGTGATCCGGTCGCGCCATTTCCTTCTCAGCAGTCCGGCTCGATCTCGAATGGGAGCGCCGCGAGGAGGGCCCCATCGGCGTCTCGAATCTCCACACGCCAGAGCCCGGGAGCTTTGGCATGCTCGGTATACGCCCAGGTCCGCCAACGGGGAGCCGCGGCCGGAATGCGCAGCTCGACCCCGCCGGTCACCTGTCCGGCCGGCCCGATGAAATGAACCATCACGCGCTGCTCCTCGTCGGTCGCATTGCTGACCTCGAGAAACGCGTACACCTCGCCATCGTGGTCGCCGAACACCGCGTATGCCCCGACGGGCTCCCGGCCCTCGACCGCTGAGGTGGTGACCAAGCGCTCGATGGCCAAGCCGTCGGAGCGCTCGAGGACGGGTGTGAACGATCTGTCGCGCTCGATCGGCGCTGCATCGGTCTCGGCCGTGGCGGGCTCGACATCGGACGGAGTCATCTCCGTCGGTGAGGCCGGCGTGGCAGTCGAGGTCAAGGTCGGCGCCTGCGCCGTAATCCGCGCGACTGCCTGGTGCGTCTCGTGCTGTTCGTCCTGGCATCCGAGCGTCGACAGCAGGACGGCAACCAGGGTGATCTTGGGTATCGAGCTTTCGTACATGGGACCTCCTTCGGCCACGTGGAGCACGCACCGTGCCAACGCGATCTGCCCATTTTTCGGGCCATCGGCCTCTGCAAACGTGTCAGACGGGACGCGGCCGTGTGTCAGCGGCCACGCTTCATGTCGCCGGTGTGCCCCGCGGGGTTTCGAAACGCAGGGAAGCCTTCGGCATCACGGACTTGCTGAAAGTGATCGATCGCCCAGCGCACGGAGGGGAAGGCCAACTCGTCCGCTGGAAGGTCGTCGAACGAAAAGAGGCCCACCTCTTCGCTTTCTGGTCCTGCGGACACGTCTGGCGAGAGCAAGCGGGCACGATAGAAGAGCTGGAGCTGACTGATGTGACGGAGGCTATAGATCGCCAGCAGATCGACGATCTCGAGCTCCGCACGCGCTTCTTCCCAAGCCTCGCGCGCTGCGCCCTCCTCGGGTGTTTCGCCGAGCTCGAGGAAACCGGCCGGCAACGTCCAATGACCGCGTCTCGGATCGATGGCTCGCCGGCACATCAGGAGCTTGTCCTCCCAAGTGGCAACGACGCCGACGACGACCTTGGGATTCTCATAAGCGACGTAGTCGCAATCGGGGCATACGAGGCGCTCGCGGTCGTCCCCGGATGGAATGGTGCGAAGTCGTGGGCCCTTGTCTCGCTCCGGCATCAGTGAGTCGTGGTAACATGGAGCAAGCGCGCGAGCCATGGCGCCATGCCGAGAGCGCCCTAGACTCGCCCGATGGTTTCGAGACCGGGCCTCGGCAGGCCTCAGCTCCTGAGCGTGTTTCGCCAACTGAAGCACGGGGTCAGTCTCGTTTGGACCACCAGCCGCGGCTTGAGCCTCGTACTCGGGCTCGCCAGCATCCTGGCAGGGCTCCTTCCGGCTGCGGCTGCATGGGTGGGAAAGCTGATCGTGGATTCGGTAGTGCGCGCAGCGCAGACCGGCGCCGCCGAAGATCAACGGGCTGCGTTGACGTGGGTCGGTGTCGAGCTGGGCCTCGTCCTGGTGCTCGCCGGTGCGCAACGCGCGCTCACGACCTGCCAACAGTTGCTACGAGCCCTCCTCGGGCAGCGCGTGAACGAGATGATCCTCGAAAAGGCACTCACGCTCGACCTCGCGGCATTCGAGAACTCCGAGCTTTACGATCGAATGACCCGGGCGCGCCGCGAAGCATCGCAGCGTCCCCTCAGCTTGGTGATGCGCACCTTCCAGCTCGCACAGCATTCGTTTTCTTTGGTGGCCTACGGCGGCCTGCTCTTGCAACTATCGGCTTGGGCACTCGTGGTGCTGGTGATTGCTGCGATTCCGTCGTTCCTGGTGGAGACGCGATTTTCGGCTGACGCCTTTCGGCTCTTCACTTGGCGAGCGCCAGAAACCCGCAAGCAGAACTACCTCGAGGTACTCCTCGCACGCGAAGACTTCGCCAAAGAGGTGAAGCTCTTCGACTTGGGTCCGGTATTCCTCGAGCGCTATCGTGACATCTTCGAAGACTTGTACGTAGAAGACCGCAAGCTCGCGTTGCGCCGCGGCATGTGGGGATTCGTGCTCGGTCTGCTGAGCACGGTGGCGTTTTACGGCGCGTACGCGTGGATAGCGCTCGAAACGATCGCAAAGCGCATCACCTTGGGCGACATGACGATGTACCTGCTCGTCTTCAAGCAGGGTCAATCTGCATTGGCATCGATCCTGACCTCCCTCGGAGGCATGTACGAGGACAGCCTCTACCTCTCGAACCTCTACGAGTACCTCGAATACGAGGCCCCGGACGAGGGCGGCTCCGCGACCGAGGGACCCGAGCCTGGTGACGGAATTCGCTTCGAAGGCGTCAGCTTCACCTATCCTGGGGTCTCCACGCCGGCGCTGAAGAACGTGAGCCTACACCTGCGCCCCGGTCGAAAGCTCGCGCTGGTGGGCGAGAATGGAGCCGGCAAGACGACGCTGATCAAGCTGCTCACCAGGCTCTATCGGCCCACGGAGGGACGCATCTTGCTCGATGGGCTCGATCTCGATGCTTGGGACATCGCGGTGCTTCGCAAGCGAATCGGCGTCATCTTTCAGGACTTCGTCCGTTATCAGCTCGCTGCAGGAGAAAACGTCGGCGTGGGTGACGTGGGGGCCTTCACGGACGCGGCCCGCTGGCGAGAGGCCGCGGAGAAAGGGATGGCACACGACTTCCTCGAACGTCTTCCCGAGGGCTATCAAACGCAGCTCGGCCGCTGGTTCGACAAGGGGCACGAGCTTTCACTCGGACAGTGGCAGAAGGTCGCGCTATCGCGCGCCTTCATGCGCGCCGAGGCGGACATCCTGGTCTTGGACGAGCCGACTGCGTCCATGGATGCCGAAGCAGAGGCCACGATGTTCGAGCGTGTCGGGCGGTTGGCCGCCGACAAGATGGTCATCCTGATTTCCCACCGCTTTTCGACGGTTCGGATGGCAGACGAAATCGTCGTGCTCGAAAGAGGCCGAGTCACGGAGCGCGGCACCCACGAATCGCTCATGCAGCGCGGAGGACAGTACGCTCGCTTGTTCACGCTCCAAGCCGCGGGGTACAAGTAGCGCGGACGCGGGCTTCGGCCGATGCTACGTACCGTAGAACGTGCGCCCATCGGCCGCCATCTGCCGGAGGATTCGTGGTGGCTCGAAGCGCTCGCCACATCGGGTGCTCAAGGCCTCGGCGTCTCGGACGAACGCCGCCACGCCGTAGTTGTCGATGTAGGTGAAGGGACCGCCGGTGAAGGCCGGAAACCCGACCGCCATGATCACGCCGACGTCTCCGTCTCGGACGTCGGTGATGACGCCCTCCTCGAGACAGCGCACGGCTTCCAAGCACTGCACGAAGAGGTAGCGGCGTCTGAGGACGTCCGGGTCTGGCTGCTCGCCGATCGGCTCGATCCACCGGCTCATCGCGCTGCCGAGCTCGGGCCAGAGCCGCTTTCCAGTTTCGTGATAGTCGTAGAATCCGCCAGGCTTGCGGGGCGTTCCGTCTTCTTTCGGCGGTGGATGCGCGCCCCACCGGTCGTGATCCTCGATCAGCGATGCGATGATGGCCTGCGCTGGGGAAGGCTGCCAGCTCTTGCCTGCCGCTCGCGCGTCTTTCTCAGCTTGCTTGGCCACCTTGTACATCGTGCCGAGACCCACTTGATCGGAGATGCCGAGAGGGGGCATGGGCATGCCAACGGCTTTGGCCGCGTTCTCGATCAGGCTGGGCTTGACGCCTTCCACCAGCAAGTGGTTGCCCTCGGAAATGAACGTGCCGAATACGCGGCTCGTGTAGAAGCCCGGGCTGTCGTTGACTACGATGCCCGCTTTCTTGATCTTCAGAATGTAGTCCCATGCTTTCGCCAGCGTTTCTTGGGACGTTTTCTCGCCGACCACGATCTCGACCATCTGCATTCGTTCGACCGGAGAGAAGAAGTGCAACCCGATGAAGCTCCGGGGACGGCTCGATGCTTTGGCCAGCTCCGTGATCGGCAGGCCCGAGGTATTCGAGGCGAAAATCGCCTCGTCGCCGAGGCGCTCGTCGGCGGCGCGCGTGACTTTGGCCTTGAGATCGCGATCCTCGAAGACCGCCTCGACCACCACGTCGCACCCTTTCAAGGCGTCGTAGTCCTCCGTCGGGTGGATCCGGTCGAGGATGGCCTCGATTCGATCTGGCGTGGTGCGACCCTTCTGAAGACGCCGGTCGAGCGTCTTGGCGACCATGTCCTTGCCTCGCTGCGCGCTCGCCAGATCACGGTCGACCAGGACCACGTCGATGCCCGCCTTTGCGGAGACGTGCGCGATACCCTGTCCCATCAAGCCCGCGCCGAGAACGCCCACCTTCTTCACGTCGAAACGCGGAACATCCTTCGGACGGCGAGCGCCCTTCTGGCACGCCTGGAGGCTGAAGAACAAGGTCCGCAGCATGCTCCGCGCGGTGGGGTCGCGCAGAACCCGAATGAACTGACGGGTCTCGACCTTGCCCGCACGGTCCATGGGCAGCCCGAGACCTTCGTATACCGCCTGTAGGATCGCCTTCTGTGATGGCATGTTGCCGTACGTATTGGCGTGGGTCATCGCGTTGGAGCCCATCATCGTTTGGGCAAAGGTCACCGAGCCCGATCCACCGCCCGGCACTTCGTAGCGCTTGTCGTCCCAGGGCTGGGTGGGCGTTCCCACCTCGTCGATCCATTTCTTCGCGGCCGGGATGAGCTCCTCGGGCTCGACCAGCTCGTCCACCAGACCCTTGGAGCGTGCTTCTTGCGCGTCGAGCTGCGCACCGCGCATGATTAGACCGAGTGCGCCCTGGACACCGATCAGCCGCGGGAGCCTTTGCGTGCCGCCAGCGCCGGGCATCAGACCGAGGCCGGCCTCCGGCAATCCGACCAGGGCATGCCGTTCGTTGACCAGGATGCGTCGGTGGCATGCGAGGGCGATCTCGTAACCGCCTCCGAGAGTCACGCCATTGAGCGCGGCGACGACCGGCTTGCCGCAGGTCTCCATTCGTCGGAGCTGATCGAGAACCGCGCTCGTGCGCTCCAAGAGGGCGGCGGCGTCGATCGAGCCGGACCCGAGCTGCTCGATCTGCTGCAGGTCGCCGCCGGCCACGAAGATTCCGGGCTTGCCCGACGTCAAGATGATCCCCTTGACGTCGTCGTCTGCCACGGCTCTCTCGACGCCGTGGCCGAGCTCGGCGAGCGCATCGCCGCTCAGCACGTTCATCGGGCGATCCTGGTCGTTCCAGGTGAGGATCGCCACGCCGTCTTCTACTCGGTAGTCGATGATTGCCATGTGTTTCAAACCCGCTCGATGATGGTTGAAGTTCCCATGCCCGCCCCGACGCAAAGGCTGACCACGCCCGTGCTGAGATCCCTGCGCTCGAGCTCGTCGAGAACGGTCCCGATCAACATGGCCCCAGTAGCCCCGAGCGGATGGCCGAATGCAATGGCACCTCCATTCACGTTCGCGACCGAGTGATCGATGCCCATCTCCTCCATGAACAGAAGACACACCGACGCGAACGCCTCGTTGATCTCCCAGAGGTCGACGTCTGAAGCGTTCATGCCGGCTTTGGCAAGCGCCTTCTTCGACGCGGGGGCCGGTCCCGTCAGCATGATGCAAGGCTCGGTGCCCACCGTGACCGAACGTACGATTCGGGCGCGCGGCTGAAGGCCGAGTCGCCGTCCGGCTTCTCTGCTTCCCAGCAACACCGCGGCCGCGCCATCGACGATTCCTGACGAATTGCCCGCGTGATGAACGTGGTTGATCTGCTCGACGTCGGGATGCTTCTGGATCGCCACGGCATCGAAGCCGAAATTGCGGCCCATCATCTCGAAGCTGGGTTGGAGCTGTGCCAGGTCCGCAAGCGTCGTGCCCGGACGCATGTGCTCATCGGAGTCGAGCATCGTGACTCCGATCGCGTCCTTGACCGGAACGATCGACCGTTCGAAGCAGCGATGTTCCCACGCGGTCGCGGCGCGCCGTTGGCTCTCGACCGCAAAGGAGTCCACGTCGCTTCTGCTGTGGCCGTACTTGGTCGCAATGAGATCGGCGCTGATGCCCTGCGGAACGAACGAGGTGCTCCAAGCGAGCTCCGGATCGGCAGACCACGCGCCGCCGGAAGCCCCCATCGAAATGCGGCTCATGCTTTCGACCCCGCCAGCGACGACGAGGTCCGCGTCGCCGGCCTTCACCTTCGCAGCGCCGATGTTCACCGCCTCGAGCCCGGACGAGCAGAAACGATTGAGCTGGAAGCCAGGCACGGCTTCGTCGTAGCCCGCCATCAAGGCGGCCATTCGACCGACGTTCGCCCCCTGCTCACCCACGGGCTCGACGCACCCGAAGATGACGTCTTCGATCTCCTTGCTCTCGAAGCGACCGCGCTCCGGAAGCGCCTCGAGCACCGTTCTCGCCAAGTGGAGCGGCGTCGCGTCGGCAAGCGCGCCGTCCTTCTTTCTTCCTTTTCCCCGCGGAGTGCGCACCGCATCGTAGATGAAACAGTCGGTCATCGAATGTCCTTTCGGATGCCCCGAGCGCGAGGCTTCGGAGCCGTCGGCAGGCCGCAGGGCCCAGACTGAAACGTGTTCTAGTTTGGTGCGGCCGCCCGCGCAAACGGGAGCGTGCTCAGCCCTCGAGGGTCCAGTAAAAATCGGCGGCCCGCTCGTCCGGCGGCAGCGCCAGCTCGGCTTCGAGCTCGGCTTCCGTCACGGGGAGCACCACCGCGTAGGGCTGCGCCCCGCGCTTCGCGGCTCTGTCGGGGATGCCGAGCCCGAATTTCACGTGCACACGGCCCGCAAAGACGATCATCTTCTGCGGTCCGGCAGGATCCGCGAGCGTCTCTGCCACTCGGGAGCCCATCGTTTCGTCCCAAACCACCTGGGCCGCGTAGTACTGTTCGATTGCGTCCTCCGCAGCGTGATCGCCGATGTCGAACTCCGTGTCGAACAGAGCCCGATGCGCTTCATCGTCGAGATCCAGCTCTGGCAACGCGGAGGCTTGCTCAGGGGACAACGAGGAGACGCCGTCCTTGGCAACCGCATAGCTCAGCTCCCGGGGCGCGTTGAGCGCGATCACTCGAATGCCCTGGTTGCGTGCATACTCGAGAATCGGACGATACATGCCGAAGTCGAAACCCCAGCGTTCGTCGTATTCGGTTTCCCGTCGAAGCACGGTCTCGTCGATGAGCCCGGCGCTCCATTTGGTCAGAGGCTCCTGAAACGGCACCTGAAACATCTCCATGCCAATCGCGAGAGAAGGCTCGTAGCGGTGGAGCTGCCTCAGGATCGCATACTGAACACCATGGTCGAGGGGCTCGTCGTGACGTTCGCCGACGTACACGACTCGCTTGGTTCGAAGTGCGGCCAGAAACGCTTCGGCGTCGATCGATTTCCCAGTGCTGGCGTCGACGAGGGCGAGCGGCACCGCTTGGCTGCGTACGATGGATTCTGCCGTTTGCGTCTCCGGTCTCGCCGCTCCGGCGCATCCGATGCAGAGCATCAACGAAAGAGCTGCCAGCCTCATGACTCCGGCGAACGGAACAAGGCGCTCCGGTAGTACTTGAGCTCCTCGATCGACTCCATCAGATCGTCCATCGCGCGGTGGTTGCCCTTCTTGGTCGGCCGAGCCGCATACTCCTTGGGATACCAACGAAGCGCGAGCTCTTTGATCGTCGAGACGTCGACGTTGCGATAGTGAAGCCATGCTTCGACCTCCGGCAGGTAACGGGCGAGAAATCGGCGATCCTGATGGATGGAGTTTCCGGCCAGGGGAGCTTTCCGTTTCTCGGTGTGCTCGGCCAGAAACTGCAAGATCGCGGTCGACGCTTGCGCCTCGTCGATGGTCGACTCACGCACCCGCTTCGTCAGCCCCGATTCTGCGTGATGGGTCGTGTTCCACTGGTCCATCGCCTCGAGCACCTCCTCGGGCTGATGGACGACCAAGTTGGGCCCTTCGGCAACCACGTCGAGCTCGCCATCCGTCACGACGACGGCCACCTCCAGGATACGATCGGTCTCGGGAAAGAGACCCGACATTTCCATGTCCATCCAAACGATAGCACTCATGCTCGGGCCCCGTCTTAGCATGAGCCCGGCCGGGCGGCCCTTGCCGGACGCTTCGGCATTGAACTCGACGCGAAGTGACGTATAGACTGGCCAGTCAACCCGGACTGCCCTAGGAAACTGCCGGTGCAACCAAGCGAGCGAAAGCTGAGTCAGCTCCGCCAGCTCGAGGCGGAAAGCATACACATCATCCGCGAGGCCGCGGCCGAGTTCGACAATCCCGTGATGATGTACTCGGTTGGCAAGGACTCGTCGGTCATGCTTCGCCTCGCCGAGAAAGCCTTTGCGCCAGGCCCCCTTCCCTTTCCCCTCCTGCACGTCGACACGACCTGGAAGTTCCAGGACATGTACCGGTACCGGGACAAGATCGAAGCGAACCTGAAGGGCAAGCTGATCAAGTACACGAACCCCGAAGGCGCCGCCATGGGGGTGAACCCCTTCGACTTCGGAAGCAAGAAGTACACGGACATCATGAAGACCGAGGCGCTGAAGCAGGCCCTCACCAAGTACGAGTTCGACTGCGCCTTCGGAGGCGCACGGCGCGACGAAGAAAAGTCACGCGCCAAAGAACGCATCTTTTCTTTCCGCGACAGCCACCATCAGTGGGATCCCAAAAATCAGCGTCCCGAGCTTTGGAACGTCTTCAACGCGCAGATCAAGAAGGGCGAAAACGTTCGGGTTTTCCCGCTGAGCAACTGGACCGAGCTCGACGTGTGGCTGTACGTGTGGTTAGAGGACATTCCCGTCGTGCCGCTGTACTTCGCGAAAGAGCGGCCCGTCGTCGATCGATCAGGCACTTGGATCCTGATCGATGATGACCGCATGCGTCTCGAGCCCGGGGAGAAGCCGCAGATGAAGAAGGTGCGCTTTCGCACGCTCGGTTGCTACCCGTTGAGCGGAGCCGTCGAATCGGAAGCCGATACCGTCCCCAAAGTGATCCAAGAAATGCTCTTGAATCGCTTCTCGGAAAGACAGGGACGACTCATCGATTTCGACGAAGAAGGCTCGATGGAAGTCAAGAAGCGCGAGGGTTACTTCTAGACCCGACGCGGGTTTTCCAGGGAATGGCATGACGGACGAAGAAGACCTGATTCGCGAAGACATCGAGGCCTATCTCGCGGGATACCAAGAGAAAGAGCTGCTCCGTTTCGTATCGGTGGGCTCGGTCGACGATGGAAAGTCGACGCTGATCGGCCGCATCCTCTACGACACGGGGATGGTGTTCGAAGACCAGATGGCAGCCGTTCGGGCCGCCTCGCAAACGGACAAGCCGGACCTCGCGCTTCTAACCGACGGTCTGAAGGCCGAGCGGGAGCAGGGCATCACCATCGACGTGGCATATCGCTACTTCACCACGTCGAAACGCAAGTTCATCATCGCGGACACCCCCGGACACATCCAGTACACCCGCAACATGGTCACTGGCGCGTCCACCGCCGACGTCGCGTTGATCCTCATCGATGCGCGCCATGGTGTCCTGCAGCAATCGAGGCGCCATGCCTACATCGCGTCACTGCTCGGCATCCCGCATCTCGCCGTCTGCGTGAACAAGATGGACCTTCGGGACTACTCGCAACGAGTCTTCGACGAGATCAGCGCCGATTTCATGGCGTTCGGCAAGACGCTCCGATTCAAAGACATTCAGTTCTTTCCCGTGAGCGCGCTCGTCGGTGACAACGTCGTGACCGACAGCGAAAACACGCCCTGGTACGACGGCCCCAACGTTCTCGAATACTTGGAGACGGTTCCGATCATCGAAGATCGCAACTTCGACGACTTTCGTTATCCCGTGCAGTACGTCATCCGCCCGAATTTGGACTACCGCGGCTTTGCAGCCGAGGTGGCATCCGGCGTCATCGCGAAGGGAGACGAAGTCGTGGCGCTCCCCTCCGGCAGGACGTCGAAGGTCAAGGCGATCGACACGTACGATGGCGAGCTCGACGAGGCTTTTGCGGGCCAATCGGTCACGATCCGGCTCGCGGACGAGATCGACATCAGTCGCGGCGACATGATCGTCAAGCCCGACGACTTGCCGCGGGTGACCCGTCGATTCGACGCGCATCTGGTGTGGATGCACGAGAAGCCTCTCGATACCGAGAAGGCCTACTTGGTCAAGCACACCACCCAAACGGTTCGCGCTCAGATCGACAAGATCTACTACGAAGTCGACATGGATACCCTGCAGCAGAAGCCATGCGACGGGCTTCGGCTCAACGACATCGCCAAGGTGAGGCTGAGCTGCCACCGCGCGCTGTACGTCGACGACTATCAGAAGAACCGTGAAACCGGCGCATTCATCGTCATCGATTCGCTGAGCAACAACACGGTCGCAGCGGGCATGATCGCGCTCGAGTCGGCAGATCAGAACCTGGCCGACATCATGAAGGAGCTTCACGCGGAGTCCGCGATGGAGCCCAAGACGTTCGTGAGCCCGAGTGAGCGCATGGAACGTTTCGGGCAGCGCGGGGCGACCGTCTGGCTCACCGGCCTCCCCGGCTCCGGCCGCTGGACACTCGCGTACGCTCTCGAGCGCAAGCTCTTCGATCTCGGGCGCACGGCAACGGTGGTCAGCCCGGTCGGTGAGGATCTTCGGTCGATGATCTCTGCGGCCAAGGCGGTCACCGATGCCGGATTGATCAACATCTGCGCCTTCCCCAGCCCGAAACGAAACGACCGCGAGTTACTGGTCGAGCGCATCGGGAAAGACCGCATCGTTCAGGTCTACGTGAACACCGACGAAGCGCTGTGCCGCGAGCGGCGCCCGGACGCGGACTTCACCGGCTTCGAGCCTCCAGACGACCCCGACATCACGGTCGCCCTCGACCAGGTCCGCATCGACCAGGCCGTCCAGATCATTCTCGAGGCCCTCGAAAAACGGGGACAGTTCGAAGCGCAATAAGCGCCAGGGGCGATCCACGGTGACGCTTTGATTCTCGAGCTGCTGAGCGTCGTGGCGCCCGTGTTCATCGTCGCGCTGATCGGTCTCGTGTGGGCGCGCTCCGGCGCTCACTTCGACGAGCTGTCGATCTCGCGCTTGGTTCTGAACGTCGGGGTTCCATGCCTGCTCTTCCGAAGCCTCACCACCATCGACGTACCACCAGCGTCACTCGCTGCGATGGCAGTCCTGGCGGCCGCCGCGATGAGCACGTTCGCGATCACCGGCCTGCTCGTGCTCAAAGCGATGAAGCTCCCAGCGCACACGTTTCTCGGACCGCTCGTGTTCACGAACTCTGGGAATCTAGGCTTGCCTGTCTGTCTATTCGCATTCGGCGAGCCGGGCCTCGCGCTCGGCATGGCCTATTTCGCGGTCTCCTCGACTTGCCACGTCGTGCTGGGCGGCCCCCTCTTTTCGGGCACCTTTTCTCTGCAGCCGCTTTTTCGCTCGCCACTCACGTGGGCCGTGGTCATCACCGTCGGCGTCGTCGCGCTCGGGCTCCCCGTTCCTACGTGGATTGCGCGGACCACCACGCTGCTCGGCGACATTGCCATCCCGTTGATGCTCCTGACGCTTGGCGTCTCGCTTTCCAACATGCACCTGAGATCGCTGGGGCGAAGCGTGACCCTGTCGTTCGTCCGTCTGGGCGTGGGTGTATCGACCGGTTTGGCCCTCACGACCGTGCTCGGGGTGGACGGTCTCGCCCGCAAGGTTCTCATCCTGCAGGCTTCGATGCCCGTTGGAGTCCTGAACTACTTGTTCGCGCACCGGTACGCGAGGACTCCCGAGCAAGTCGCCAGCCTGGTGCTGGTGAGCACGCTGCTCTCGGTGATATCCATTCCCGTCTTGCTCGCCTGGCTCTGAAACGGCGCCGGAAAGGTCAGAGTCGATCGAGCGGCAGCTCGCACTCCTGCCGGAGCCGGCAGCTCCCGCACTCTGCGCCCCGCCAGATGCGGTCGTAGCGCTCTTGAACCGAGTCGATCATCTGGTCGTCGGACGTGAGGATTCCCATTTCGAAATTTCGGCGCCCGTCTCCTTTGGCCCCGAGGCCGGCACCCGTCCAGTTTGCGCTTCCCAGATAGAGAAGCGCTGCGTCCACGACTACGGCCTTCAGATGCACGCGCGGGCACATGCGCATCTGCACACCCCCGCCAACGAGCTCCGGTAACTCGTCGAAGCTACGCCGGAAGGCGCGAGAGGGCATCGAAGCGTGCAAGATCCGCAGGTCCAAGCCTTTGGTGGACAGCTCCGCAAACACCTCGAGAATCGAACGGAAATTCGACCGGCGCCTACGAAGCACCCGAGGACCCTCGACCATGACGTCCTTGAGGTTGGCCGTGGCGACCCAGACGCTGTGCTTCGCGTCGAGGACGGCGGTCATGACCTGCTCGTAGTGGTCGCGATCGGTGAGAAGCCGTAGTGGAACGGGGCGCATTGCCAGTGTCAGACCTCGATACAGCGTCGCACGACCTGCATCAAGGTTTCGGTCCCCCAGGCCAAGCCGTCCACCGGGATCCGTTCGTCGTGTCCGTGGAACATGTCGGCGAACCGCATGTCGGGGGGCAGCCTCACGGGCGCAAACCCGTACCACTTGGCGCCAATCGACGTGAATGCCTTGGCATCGGTGAACCCCTGTAGGATGAAGGGCACGATCGGCGCACCCGGCGCGCGTTCGCTCATGACGTCGTGGATGAGCGAATAGAGGGAGGACTCTTTCGGCTCGGTCACGACCGGCGGCAGGGAGTGAATCGTTTCGAGCTCGATGTCGGAGCCCAGGACCTCACCGAGCTCTCGCAAGAAATCGTCGCGCGTTTGGCCGGGCAAGATGCGTCCGTCGATCTCGACCTCTGCGAAACCCGGGATCACGTTGGTCTTGTTGCCCGCGCGGAGCACGGTGGGAGAAGCCGTGTTGCCGAGCAGCGCCCGAAAGGCGCGCTTGACCGACGGGTCGGAAATCAGATTCAGTGCCGCGGGACCGAACGTCGGGCTGCCCAGCGTCTTGATCACGGGACGAAGCGGCGCCGGCAGATGGGAGGCAAGCGCGTCCACGAAGGCTTGGACGGGCGCCGAGGCGTGGCGTGGAAGCCCCTTCCTTCCGAGCCGCGCGATCGCCTCGCTGAGCCGAATCACCGCGGAGTCCTCGCGCGGCATCGACCCGTGCCCCGGCTCGCCGACCGCCCGGGCGCGGACCCAACACACGCCCTTTTCCGCAACTTGCACCGTGAAAAAGGTCCTGTTGGCCACCTGGATGTTGAATCCGCCACCCTCGCCAATCGCGAACTCGCTACGGACGAGGTCCGGGTGGTTCTCGCAGAGCCAGAGCGAGCCGTGGCGGCACCCCGCCTCCTCGTCGGCAACGCCTGCAAAAATCAGGTCGCGGGCGGGTCTCACGCCTTCGCGAGCGAGTCGGGTGATGATGGCCACTGACATGGCGGCCATGTTCTTCATGTCGATCGCGCCCCGTCCCCAAAGGCAACCGTCGTGCACCTCTCCGCAGAATGGAGGATGACGCCATGCCGAGGGTTCCGCCTCGACCACGTCGAGGTGCGCCGTCAACAAGAGCGGAGGCTTGTCGCCGGTCCCGCGAAGCCTCGTGACGACGTTGCCGCGGCCAGGGGCGCTTTCCATCACCGCGGGCTCCAACCCGGCTTGGTGAAGCTCTTCGGCCAAGAGCTGCGCAGCGGGCAGCTCGTTGCCGGGTGGATTGGTCGTGTCGATCCGGAGGAGGCGTTGGCAGAGATCGAACGCGTGCTCCGTCAGTTCCGCGTCGCGGGTACTCATGACTGGCTACTCGTTCTTGCCTGAGGCGGCCTTTTTCTTGCGCGTCTTCTTCGTCGTCCCCTTGCCGGCAGCGGCCTTCTTGCCAGCGGCCTTCTTCGGAGGCTTGAGCTTGCGCTTCTTCGCCTCCGATTCCTCGACGCTGGCCTTGAGAGCCTCGAAGAGATCGATGACCTTGGCCTTCGGAGCTTCTGGGGTCGTGGTGATCTCGTGGCCCGCGATCTTCTCCTCCACGGCCTCCAACACCCGGGCACGGAACTCGTCTTCGAACTTCTCCGGCTCGAAGCGCTTCACGCTCAGTTGCTCGATGAGCTGGCGCGCCATTTCGGTCTCCGCCGACTTGAACGACACGTCCTCACCGAGGTCGATCTCCCCGAAATCACGGACCTCGTTGGCGTAGAAGAGTTGATGCATGATCAACCCCTCCTCGTAGGGGCGAATCAAGACCAGATGACTCTTGCCTCGCGAAACGTACCGCCCGAGGGCCACTCGACCCGTCTCGCGCATCGCTTCGGAGAGAAGCCGATAGGCCTTTTGGCCTCCTTTGTCGGGACCGAGGTAGTAAGACTTCTCGACGTACACGAAGTCCACCGTGCTGAGCGGGACGAACTCGATGATCTCGAGATTGTGCGTCTTCTCCTCCTCCAGCGCCTTGAGCTCGTCGGCGTCGAATCGAACGTACTGCCCCTTCGCGTACTCGTAGCCCTTGACCAGATCGGAGCGGTCCACGACCTCGTCGTCGACGGGGCAATACACCTGGTACTTGATCCGGTTGCCGCATTTGTCGTGCAGCTGATGGAAGCTGATGCTTTCCGAGCTTGCGGCCGTGTAGAGCTTGAACGGAATCGAGACGAGGCCGAAAGAGAGGGTTCCAGAGGTGATGGCGCGCGCAGGCACGGGATCATGATAGATCGCATCCGAGGATTGGCGAAGCATTGAGTAAGCAGCGTGAAAAAGGGCTCTCGCAGTACCGGAAAAAGCGCGATCCCAGCAAAACGACGGAACCATTCGAAGCTGAACCCGCGCACAGGAGCGGGGTTACGAAGCGTGGGCGGTTCGTCGTGCATTGCCACGATGCGAAGCGACTGCACTACGACCTACGCATTCAAGTCGGGGGTGTTCTCGAAAGCTTTGCGGTGCCCAAGGGACCGAGCCTGCGGAGCGAGGACAAGCGTCTGGCGGTGCGCACCGAGGCGCACCCACTTCGCTATTTGGACTTCGAGGGGGTGATACCAGAGGGAAGCTATGGTGCGGGCGCCATGATCGTGTGGGATCGGGGACGCGTTTCGTACCCGAAGGATACCGCCGAGGTAGGGCTCGAAAACGGCGCGCTTTCCCTCGAGCTCCACGGCTTCAAGCTCAGGGGACGCTTCAGCCTCGTGCGACCCTCGACGCAACAGAGCGGAAGCCAGGAGGAGTGGCTGCTGATCAAACGAGATGATGCGTTCTCGAGCGCGCAAGACGTAGTGCACACCCAACCACGCAGCGTGCTGTCCGGAATGACGGTCGCCGAGCTCGCGTCCGCCGAGCGCCTATACGAGGATGCCCTGGCTGCGGCCGCTTCTTTCGGCGCCGAAGAAGGACAGCTCAGCGCGAGCCGTCTGACGCCCATGCTCTGCTCGCTGGAGGACGCTCCGACGGCCGGAGATGGCTGGATTTACGAGCTCAAGCTCGACGGTGTTCGCATCCTCGCGGAGCGCAAGGGTCACGAGGCACGGTTGTTTTACCGGACGCACAGACCCGCGACGGCGAGCTTCCCGGAAGTCGCGGAGGCACTCAAGAGCCTGCTCGCGCGCGCCGTGATCCTCGATGGCGAGATCATCGCGCTAGACGACGCAGGACTACCCTCCTTTCAGAAGCTCGGCAATCGAATCCATGCGCGTCGTCCTGCAGATGTCCGGTTTTTGCGTGATGCAGTTCCGGTGGTCTTCGTGGTCTTCGACGTCTTGCAGCTCGGTAACTACGATTTGCGACGCCTTCCGTTGCATGTGCGCAAGGACTTGCTCGAGCGAGTGCTTCCAGGCGGGGGCGGAATCATCCGTCGCCTGGACTACGTCGCGGATGACGGCGAACCGCTGTTGGCGTTCTGCGAGGAGCACGGACTCGAGGGTCTCGTTGCCAAGCGGGCCGCTTCTCCGTATCGCGTGGGCCCTCGAAGAACGAGCGACTGGATCAAGATCAAGCGCATCCGCGAAGACGACTTCATCGTGAGCGGCTACACGGCCGGCAAAGGCAGCCGCAAGCGGCTCGGGGCGTTGGAGCTCGCCACGTATCGAGAAGGAGAGCTGACCCCGTGTGGGCGCGTGGGAAGCGGTCTCTCGAAAGCCGAGATCGACCGATTGCTCCCCAAGCTCGAGGCGAAGGAACCGGTCGTCGTGCGAGTCCGATACGCCGGCTGGACCGAAGACGGAAACCTCCGCCATCCCGTGTATCTCGGAATTCGCAGTGACATCAGGCCCGAAGAAGTGGTGCTGAGCCCGAAGCCGGAGGATGCCACCATGCTCGGCGGCGAGGATGACGAGAGCACGGACCGCGTGGTCGGAAAGGCCAGGTTGACGAACCAGGACAAGATTTTCTGGCCGGCGGACGGCATCACCAAGGGCGACTTGTGTGACTACTACGAAGCCGTGGCCCCCGTGCTCTTACCGCACATCCAGGATCGACCCGTCACGCTGGTCCGGTATCCCGACGGAATCGAAGGCAAGAGCTTCTACCAGTGGCGAATTCCCGACACTGCGCCCCCGTGGCTGCGGTCCCTCGGACTGCGATCCATCGAAGAGGACGGAAAAGAGGTGAGCACGATCTTGATCGACGATCTGTCCTCGCTGATGTACGTGGCAAACCTCGGATGCATTCCGCTGCACGTGATCGCCTCGCGTGCGGCCTCACTCGATACCTGCGATTTTCTGACGCTCGACCTCGACGTCGAGCTGGCTGGACTGAAGGCTGCCATCCCCATCGCGCTCACCATCCGGGAGGTGCTCGAGGAGATAGGGCTTCGGGGCTTTCCCAAGACCTCGGGCAAGACCGGCCTGCACGTGCTGGTACCGTTGGGCCGAGGCCTGCCGTTCGACGTGGCCAAACGGCTCCTCGAGCTCATCGCAACGATTGCTCTACGGCGGCACCCCGAGAGCGCGACCATGGAACGTCGCAAGGACAAACGTGGGGCTCGGGTGCTGATCGACGTGGGCCAGACCGGACGGCTTCGCACCATCGTGGCCCCCTATTCGGTCCGAGCGGTGCCCGGCGCAAAGGTGTCGACTCCCCTTTTTTGGGACGAGGTGAGTCTCGCCCTCGATCCCTCGAGCTTCCACGTTTTCACGGTCCCAGAACGGGTTGCGACCCTCGGCGATCCCATGGCCGGAGCGTTCTCGGAGTCGATCGATCTGGATGAGACGATGGAAAGGCTGGCCGGTTTGATCGAAGGGGGCGGCGGAGCTTGATCGATGTCCACCCTTGCCCCACGTTCATCGCCGAGATGAGCCCATTCGAGCAGCTCGGCGGAGAGGCGAAGCTTCGAGCGATAATCGACGATTTCGTCGATCGTTGCTTTGCAGACACGATGATCGGCTTTCTGTTTGCGCGCGCAGATCGCGACCGCATCAAGCGCTTCGAATACGAGCACGCTGCGAGCCACTTGGGCGGCCCGGTCGAATACGGCGGAAGGCCGCTCGACCAGGCTCATCGGCCGCACCGGATCTTCGGCGGCCAGTTCGACCGTCGGCGAAAGATACTCATCGACACGTTGCACGATCACCAGGTGCCGCAGGCCGTGATCGACGCCTGGATCGCGCATCAAGACTCGTTGCGCAGCTTGATCACCAAAGATCGAGACTCGAGCTGCCAGGGCTGATCATGACCGAGACGTTCGAAGGCCTGGTGGTTCGCTCAGCCGCTGGCTTCGTCGACGTGCTGGTCGATGGAGAGGTCGTGCAGGCCCGGATCCGAGGACGCTTGAAGAACGTTCCACGAACGACGGACATCTGCGTCATCGGCGATCGCGTCTCGGTATCTCGGCCCGACGAGCGGACCGCAGTGGTGGTCGAGGTGCGGCCACGCCGGACCCGGTTTTCGAGACGTCAGCCCGGCCGGGGAGCGCGAAGGGAGGACGTCCTCGTCGCAAACCTCGACCAGTTGTTGGTCACCTTCTGTCATGGAAAGCCGCTGCTCAACCTTCGTCTCCTCGATCGCTTCTTGGTGATCGCCGAGCATCAGGGCATCGATGCGATCATCGTCATGAACAAGGCCGATCTGCGCCAGCCTGCCGATGCTTCCTGGCAAGACACGTACGAGTCGATCGGGTACCCCATCGTGAACGTGAGCGCTGGCACCGGCGAAGGCCTCGACGCGCTCCGCGAGGTCCTACGAGGCAAGATCTCGGCATTCGTCGGACCGTCGGGCGTAGGCAAGAGCAGTCTGATCAATCGGATCCTCCCCAACCTCGATCTGGGAACCGCGGAGGTGAGCGCGCATCACGGCAAAGGACGCCACACGACGCGCGTGGCTTCACTGCACCGGCTACCGGACGGAGGATTTCTAGCCGACACCCCCGGAATCCGAGAGCTCGGAACCTGGCAGCTCCCAGTGGAGCACCTAGACCGCTGCTTTCCCGACCTCGCGCCATTCCGCGACCGCTGCGCGTTTCGAAGCTGTAGTCATACGCACGAGCCGCAGTGCGCGGTGGTGGCCGCAGTCCATGCAGGCGACGTCGATCGCGACCGCTACGAGAGCTACGTGCGTCTTCGGGAAGAAGCCGCCGATTAAGGCTCCGGCTGCGCGAGATCGAAGCGCGCCCGAGCGACGCCATCGGACTTGACGACGATTTTGCGCCTGACCCTGCGGCCGTCGGGAAGCTCGAAATCGAACGTCACTCGTCCCACCGGCGCGTACACCGTGTCCATGGGCGTCCGGCCTATCAGATCACCAGCCAGGTAGACGTCTGACGGCGGCGTCGTCTGGACGTTCACGCGTCCGAACGCCCCGGGAGATGCGCCACCTTGCTTTCCCACGAGACTCGCAGTCACTCCCGCGGTCTCGCCGTGGCTCACCTTCACCGTCGTGGACCAGGAGGCGAACCCGGGCGCCTCCACCCGAACGCGGTAGTCACCGGGCATGAGACCGGTGAACGCCAGGGGCGCCAAGCCTTGTTCTTTGCCATCGAGGAAGACCTTGGCGCCGGGCGGCGAGGATGCGACGAGGATGCGCGCTCCATGCTGTTGAAGCAGAGGATTCTCGTCGACCGCCACCTCGGGCGGTCCCTTCTCTTCGAACATTTCTTCGATCTGACCGAACGCGTCCTTGACGATGTCGGTCTGGTCGTACGCAACCGCTGTGCCGCCGAGGAGGAGCAACGCGAGCACCGATAGGTGCTTCCAGCCGAAGCTCGAAGCGCCCGAGGAATCAGCCCCTCGCTTGCTCTTCGCCGGCTTCTTCGAATCCTTCTTCGGGGGATTGTAGCCGGGCGCGCTTTCCTCCCGAGCCTGGATCGCTGGCGGTGGAAGCGGCGCCACGACCGGCGAATCGATCAAATGCCCGAGGTCCAGCCCGCCGGCTTCGACCTCTAGCTCCCGAATCGCGCCGGGCATCTGCGAGACGTACGACTTCGATGACGACGATTCGTTTGCATGAACCATGTCGAGCGTGATGGAGGCGCCGAACGGCACGGTGTCTACACGCGGGCCCTTCGTGAATTCCTCGGGAAACACGCGCTTGACGAACTCGGCGACTTCGCGCTGCTTGGCGAACGACTCGTTGTTTCTTCCGAAGCTTTCGAGCTCGTTGGCTAGCTGTTCGGCGGTGGCGAAGCGATCTTGGGCCTCTTTCGCTAGCGCCTTCTGTAAAATTCGGTCGAGCTCCTCGGGCGCATCCGGCAGATGGTCCCTCAAGGAAGGCACCGGATCCATGATCACGGCGCGCATGGTGGCAGCTTCGGTTTGGCGCCGATAGAGAGACTTCCCCGTGAGCGTCTCGAAGATGCAGACGCCGAGGGCGAAAATGTCGAGCCGGTGGTCGGCTTGTCCGGCGGTGCACTGCTCCGGAGCCATGTACGCGAACTTGCCCTTCACGACACCGGCTTGCGTCTTGTGTGCCCGATGATCTGCCTTGGCGATGCCGAAGTCGAGGAGCTTCACTGCGCCGGTGTAGGCAATCATGATGTTGTGCGGTGATACGTCGCGGTGGATGATGTTGAGCGCCTCGCCGTGCTCGTCATTGGCGATGTGGGCATAGTGAAGCGCCCTCGCCACGTCGACGCCGACGCGAACGGCGATCGGAATTCCCACGCCTCCCATTCTTCGCGCCTTGCGAATCACCCGTCCGAGCGGCATTCCGTTGACCCACTCCATCACGATGAAGTGCGACCCCTCGTCCGCGCCGAACTGATGGAACTGGCAGATGTTCGGGTGCTTGAGCTGCATCCCGATTCGCGCTTCGTCGAGGAACATCTGAACGAAGTCGCTGTCCTGCTCGAAGTGCGGAAGAATGCGCTTCACGACCAGCAAGCGATGGTCGCCTTCCGTATTGGCGTGACGGGCGAGAAGGATCTCCGCCATTCCGCCGAGCGCGAGACGCCCTAGGATGTCGTAGCCTGCGAACTTCCCGAGCACGGGCAGGTCGATGGCTGGTTTGGGCATTTCACTGAATGCTTCTTGCGTCACGTCTCCCCCGGACACCCGCCCGCCGGCCCGTCCCTCGAGACGGCGTGGGTCTCTCAGGCGGCTGTCCCCCGAGGGGAGCGTGTCACAGGAATCAGCATAGCCGTTCCAACCGTGTAACGCCTACTTCGTGAGACGAAGGCCCCGGCAGACGGAGAGATGTGGGGTCCCTCACAAAATGCGTTCGGTGGCGCGGAGCTCTCGGCACATGTTCTTTTGATGCGCTTCGAGGGTGCCGCCGCCGATTTCCAACAGCTTCGCGTCGCGCCACAGCCGCTCGACGGCGTACTCCGCGACGTAGCCGTAACCGCCGAGCACTTGAATGGCGCGGTCGGCGACGTCCTTGCCCATGGTCGAGGTGAACAGCTTCACCCCATCGGAGTCGAGGCGGTGTCCCGGTACCTCGAGGCTCATCGTGGAAGCCGTGTAGTACGTGTATGCACGCCCTGCCATGTACTCGGCGTACGACTGCGAGATGTAGCGCTGGATTTGACCGAAATCGCGCAGCGGCTTGCCGAACGAGGTTCGCTCCGTCGCGTACCGGTTCATCACCTCGATCGAGCGACGCGCGATGCCGAGGCTCATTGCGGCCAGCGCCACACGTTCGACCTCCAGGTTTCGCATCATGTGAAGGGTCGCATCTCCCTCGGCGCCCACTAGGTTCTCCGCGGGAACCTCGCAGTCCTCGAAGACCAACTCCGCGGTCGTCGAGGCGCGCATCCCGAGCTTGCGCTTGATCTTCTGGCCGAGGCTGAAGCCTGGGAATCCTTTTTCGACGATGAACATCGAGAGCTGATGACGCGGTTGCCCCTGGATTCGAGCGTAAACCAAGAACGTATCGCCGAGCTCGGTGTCGCTCACCGCGCCGTTGGTGATCCACATCTTGGCGCCGTTGAGCAGGTATCGGTCGCCCTTCTTGACCGCACTGGTCTGCATGCCGAGGACGTCGGTTCCCGCGCCCGGCTCGCTCATGCACATCCCGCAGACCTTCTTGCCCGAGCAAGCGTCTGGCAGGTATTTCGCACGCTGCGCGTCACTGCCGTTCACTTGCAGGTTGTTGGCAAAGAGCATCGAATGCGCGAGGTACGCCAGCGTGAAGCCCGGATCGGCGGCGGAGAGCTCCTCGTGGGCAATGACGGCCGCAACGGCATCCAGACCGGCGCCACCAAAACGGTCTTCCACCGTGATGCCGAGAAGGCCCAAATCACCGAGCCTCCGAAAGAGGTCGATGTTGAACCGCTCTTGGTGATCGGATGCCTCGGCTTGGGGATCGACCTCCCGCTCGGCAAACGATCGAACGAGCTCGCGGAGGGCGCGATGCTCCGAAGACGGATTGAAAAGATCACTCACAGGGCCGGGCTTATCACGCAACCCCGCAGATCGGAAGCCGGCCCCGCTCAGGCCGCGTCTGCCACGGACGACGTGGTCAGAATGCTGGTGACGATCGCCCGGGACGCCACCGCGGTGGCCCGCTCGAGGTTCTCCACGCGACCGTCCAGGAAGGCCTCAGACAGGCCGAACACGATGCTTACGAGAAGCTCCGCATGCAGGGCTGCATCGGAAGCGGCGATGTCGGGCCGTACCTGCACGACAATCTGGCGCATGCGCTCTCGCAGACCGTCGGTGAGCGCGATCCATCGCCTCCCCAAGGCCGACGTTTCGTCGCGGCGACTGCGCAGGAACACCTCTGTGACCTTGCGGTCGTGGACCAGCGAGCGCGTGCACTTGAGGACTGCTTTTTCGAGAACCTCGCCAGCGCGCTCGAGCTCCGAGGCCGTGCCGGCGTCGAACCCGGGGCTGAGCTCCTCGGCGACCCACTCGGCCACCTGCTCGAGCGCTTGATCCATGCTCCGGAAGTGCACGTAGAAGGTCGGCTGGGCGACCCCGGCGAGCTCGGCAACTCGCCCCGTCGTCAAGGCCCCGTAGCCATATCGATGGATGGTCTTGAGAATCGCCTGCAGCAGGCGCCGGCGCGTCCGTTCCTTGTTGATTTGCCGTGACATGCAACTCGTGTAGCAGTGAGGCACGGCTCGTTCCATCGAAAGTTAGGTGGCAATCGTGCTATTTACGCGCTTGAAAGAAAAGGGACGCGCAGAAATTGCGCATGATCACGTGACCACAGGTAACCAACCGCTCATCGAGTCCAGTCCGCATGCGGATTTCGCACCAGGCTGGTACGTCGTGGCTTCCAGTAAGGAGGTCGAAACGAAACCACGGCCTTTTCTCTTGAACGGGCTACCGCTGGTGACCTTTCGCAACGCGCGCGGGCAGTGCGTCGTGCTGCTCGATCGATGTGCGCATCGAAACGCGCCTCTGTCTGCCGGCCGGGTGGTGGGCGATCACATCCAGTGTCACTACCATGGATGGGAGTTCGACGGCGACGGTGCGTGTAAGGCGGTCCCGGGCTCATGCGGCGAGCCCGATCATCCAGCTCGCCGCGTTCCGTCGTTCGCATGCCGCGATTCCCAGGGTTGGGTCTGGGTTTACTCCGAGCCGAACGTCGAACCGGACGCCGAGCCATACCAGATCCCCTGCGTGGACGAGCCCGGGTATCTGGTGATTCGCGAGCATCTGACGATGCCCGGCCCGCTCGATGCGGTGGCCGAAAATGCGCTCGACGTTCCGCACACGGCGTTCGTTCACGCGGGGTTGTTTCGCAAGAACAAAGACCGGCGACCGATCGAGGTGGTGATCCGCGCGTTAGCCGACGGCGTGGAAGCGCAATTCCTCGGAGAACGCCGACCCGAAGGATTGGTGGGCCGTCTTCTCGCACCCCAGGGCGGGGAGGTGTTTCACTGGGACCGTTTTCTGCTCCCATGCATCGCGCAAGTGGAGTACCGACTCGGCGACAGAAGCCATCTCGTGACCACCGCGGCGCTGACACCGCGTGATGCGACGGTGACCGACCTCTTCGCGACCGTTGCGGTGAGAGTCCCCATACCCAATGCGATTCTGCGTACGGTCTTCAAACCGGTCGCCATGCGAATTCTGCGACAAGACATCGAAATCCTGCGACGCCAAACCGAGCAGGTGCAGCGGTTCGGCAAGGAGGAATTCGCCTCGACGGAGATCGACGTCCTGGGCCTTCGCATCAAGAAGCTGCTCCGCGACGCGGCCGCCGGGAGACGAACCGCCGCCCAGGAAGAGCGTCGAATCAAAATGCTGATCTGACCGCGATTGGGTGTACCCTTCATCGCGATGGGCCCGGGGAACGATCGGCACTCCACGTATCTGATCAAAAACGCGCCCTCGGATCGCGTCGAGGCACCGGCGCCCAGCGAGAGCCGGGAGTCGGGGCTGCCCGACGGTCGGTGGCGCACCTCGAATCCCCCTCCGGGGGATGGTCTGGAGGCCGAATGGTGGCCGGATCGCGAGCTTGGAAGAGCTTTTCGGCGCTGGACGGGAATCCCACCGGCGCGTGGGGACGCAGGCCGAGCGGCTGCGATGAAGTTTCTGGTGGAGCACCTCAGCGTGAGTGGGCTCACCGCCGTGGGGACCGCCCCTCGTAGTCCGTTACCAGCGGTCGAGCCGCCGGACTCGGCCGAACGCATCCGCGCCATGGTCTCGAGCCTGGGTATGCACGGCCCCAACGAGGAAGCGCCGGAGCACGGTGCGCTCCTGGCGATGGGGTCCGATGCGCTGCCGGCCCTGCGCGATCAGTTTCCCGGACGCCTTTGGTTCAATCGCTGGGAGCCGCACGTGCAGCCGCCCAAAGGCCGAAGCGTGTCGAGCCTCTGCCGGACGATGGTCGCGTTCGGCGACGCTGCCGTTCCGTACGTCGTCGAGCTCCTCAAGGACGATGATCCCGAAAGGCGATACTACGCAACGCTCGTCGCCGAAGAGCTGCCCCATCCTTCGCTCGTCGAGCCTCTCGCGGCTTCGTTGTTCGACGAGGACCAGGGTGTTTGTCGAAGCGCGCTCCATGCGCTCGAAGCGTTTCGCGCGGAAGAAGGAATCGAGCAGCTCAAGCGATCCCTCCGGGCTCTCGCAGTAGCCTCGGATGCCGACCAGAGATCGCGCCTTCTCGCGATGAGGGCCCTCGCGGTGCTGCGTGACGTCGAGTGCATCGAAGCGCTGATTCCCGCGCTTGCCGAGCGAAGCGTCTTGGGTGAAGCCGCATGGCGGGTTCTTCGAATGTTGACGGTCCAAGACTTCGGCACCGATCCGGATCAATGGCGGGCCTGGTTTCGGGAGCACGGCCCCCGCGCCCGCATCGAGTGGCTCATCGACGGCCTGAATCACGAAGACCCGGAGATTCGCACGATCGCGAGCCGTGACCTCTCTCAGGAATCGGAAGACGACTATGGCTACCAGCCCGAGATGCCGGCAGACCAGCGGCGGGCCGTGCAAGAGCGCTATCGCCTGTGGTGGTCGGGAACGAAGGCAGGCAGCAGCTAGCCCTTCAATCGAGCAGCCGGCCGGCAATCGTGGAGGCGAGCTTTCCATCGATTTGACCCGGGTAGCGTGCTCTCACCTCTTTCATCACCTTTCCAAGCTCCTTTTTGCTGGAAAGACCGAGCTCCTCGATGATCTCCGCGATCGCGGCGCGCGCCTCGTCTTCGCCGAGTTGCTTCGGAAGGTAGCGCTCTATCACTTCGATCTCGGCGAGCTCCTTGTCCGCTAGATCTCGCCGACCCCCTTCGATGTAGCTCTGAACACTGTCGCGGCGCGACTTCACCGCGCGGGAGAGAACGGCGAGCTCGTCGGGATCGTCGAGCATCAGCAACTCTGATTTGAGCATGCGCAGCGTCTCACGAGTCACGGCGTCGCGCTCCAACATGGCCTTTTTGAGGTCAGCGTCGATCTTGTCCAGCAATGCCATCACGCAAGCCTGTGCGCGCCGAGCTAGCCGCGCAACGCGTCGATCACGCGCAGTGCGTTCCCGCCTAGAATCTTGCGAATGCGGGTATCGGACCAGCCGCGCTCCAGCATCTCCTGAGTCAAACGCGGAAGCGCCCAGAGCCCGGGCAAATCTTTCGGCGGCGTGATCGCCCCATCGTAGTCCGTGCCGATGGAAGCATGATCCTCCCCCACCGTGCGCACGACGTGCTCGAGGTGATCGACGACGGTCCGTACGGTCACGTCACGGCGCCCCAGAAATGGTGCATGCAACATCACGCCGACCGTGCCTCCGGTCGCAGCCACCGCGCGGAGCTGCTCGTCGGTGATGTTGCGCCAATGCTCGTAGACGCCGGCCACTCCCGTATGTGTGACGAACAACGGCTGCCTCTCGTCGTGGACTTCGAGCACATCGAAGAATCCTTTGCGACTGATGTGCGCAAGATCGACGCCCACACGCAGCTCGTTGAGTCGCTCGACGTAGGCCCTGCCGAAATCGGTGAGGCCGGCGGCTCGCGATGAGCCGGGCGCGCTGGACGCGCCAAGCGTCGAAGACGTCAGATGAACGAGCGTGACGCGCAAAACGGAACGATCGGCGAGCAGGTCGAGCGCGTCGATGCTCTCGTCGAGCGCGTTACCGCCTTGGATGCCGATGAAGGCGCCGTGATCTCCCGCCGCGCGCGCGACTCGGAGCTCCTCGGCGGACCGGACGTGCCTCACCCCGGGCGCCTCTTCGAGCAGGTCGAGCAGCGCGCGTCGGTTCTTTTCGAACGTGCGCTTTCGGCCGCGTGCGCTGCGCAATGGGTTCGTCGTGATGACCCAGGTGGCGCCGCCGAGGCGGATTGCGCGCGCCGTGGGAAAGTCCGCCTGCCCAAAGAATCTCCGGCCCAATGGACCCCCACGGTGCTCGCGCCGTGGGTCGTACCCGAAGACGCGGCGCCAGATGAACGAGTCGATGTGCAGATCGATGGCATCGGCGTCTCGGAACAGCGCTACGGCCTCCTGGCTGATGCCGAGTGAGCTAGCTGTCTCGGCGCAATCCATGCCAGCGCTTCCCTACCACGGCTCGGCAATGGGGTTCCCTAGTTCGAGGCCTGTGATTCCGGGGGCTTGGCCGAAAAGCAGCTCTCCAACTGTTTGTAAAAATGCTGTAAACGCTTGTTTTTGCATAGTTTAGGTTGACTCGGGCCGGCTCAGTAACCACATTGCCGATTCCCGGCTGGTTAACTTGTAAATAGCCGCGGCAGCAGAAAGGACAAAGGATGTTGTCGACCACATCAGCGGCGAGCGCCAAGTCTTCGGATTTGCTGAGCTCCCGCACGATCAAACACGTCGTGGTCCTCGGCGCCAACGGCGCGATGGGCCTGGGAAGCGGGGCATTGTTCACCACGGCAGTACCGAGAGTGACGTTCTTGGCGCGAACCAAGGACAAGGCCGACGGTGGGCTTGCCGCTGCCGTGAAGATGGTTCGGTCGAGCACCGTGGAGAACCGGGTCGACACCGGCAGCTACGATGCCGATTTCGATCGGGTCGTCGGAGAAGCCGATCTGATCTTCGAAGCCGTGACCGAGCAACTCGACCTCAAGAACGAGTTCTTCGAGCGCATCGACAAGGTCAGGCGACCCGATTCGATCGTCGCCACGGTCACCTCGGGGCTTTCGATCAACCAGCTCGCCGAGGGCCGGAGCGATTCCTTCCGCAAGCACTTTCTCGGTTTGCACTTCTTCAACCCGCCGAACGTGATCGTCGGCACCGAGCTGATTGCCGGGAAGGACACCGACCCGAAGCTCGTCGACTTCATCGACGCGTTCTGCACCGAGCGGCTCGGGCGGGCCATGGTTCGAACCGCGGACACCCCGGGTTTCGCCGGCAACCGCATCGGCTTCAAGTTGCTCAACGAGTGCGCGATCCTCGCCGAAGAGCATGGGCCGCTCCTGATCGACGAGCTGGTGGGCCCCTATACCGGCCGCGCCATGACGCCGTTGGCGACGATCGATCTCGTGGGTTGGGACATCCACCGGGCCATCGTGGACAACATCTACGACAACGCGGTCGACGAGGCGCACGAGACGCTCAAGCTCCCCGAGTACATGGCGGATCTGATGGCCAAGGGCGTGCTCGGTCGAAAGACCGGCGCGGGATTCTTCGGCAAGGACGATGCCGGGCAGCGGATCGTGCTCGACCCGGCGACCCGCAAGTACGTGCCGAAATCTACGATTTCGAGGCCGGATTTGGCATTCATCGACACCATCTCGAATCTTCATCGAGTTGGGCGTTACGTCGATGGCATGCAAGCGTTCGCCGAAGCGAAGGGCCCGTATGCCGCAATCGCACAGAAAGTGATCGGCGGATACATCAGCTACTCGTTCCATCGCGTCGGCGAGGTGACCGACGACATTTCGGGTATCGACCGCATCATGGGCTACGGCTTCAATTGGGCGCCGCCGAGCGTCTTGGTCGACACCATCGGGCTGAAGCGGACCATCGAGATGATCGACAAATCCGGGCTTCCCGTACCGCCCGCACTTGCGAATGCGCAAGAGGGTACAAAGTTTTTCGATGACCCACAGGTCAATGTGGGCAAGTTCTTCGTCGCTGCTTGAGCGAAAGGTTTGGTGAGAGAAATGGCACAGGTTCCAGAGGTTTACGTTCTCGGTGGCTACCAGACGGACTTCGCCCGTAACTGGAGCAAAGAGAAGAAGCACTTCGTCGCGATGATGCGCGAGGCGGTGCTTGGCGCGCTCGACAAGACGAAGGTCGAACCGAAAGAGGTCGAGGTCGCGCATACCGGCAACTTCGCAGGAGAGCTCTACAGCAAGCAGGGACACTTCGGCGCGTTTTTCCTGGAGATCGATCCGGCATTCAGCGGCCTTCCGACGTCCCGGCACGAAGCCGCGTGCGCGTCCGGCAGCATCGCAATCCTAGCGGCCTCGGCAGAGATCGAAGCGCAGCGGTACGATCTGGCGTGCGTCGTAGGTGTCGAGCAGATGAAGACGGTGGGCGCTGCCGAAGGCGGCGACTACCTCGGCACGGCGGCTTGGTACGAGCTCGAGGCGAAAGACATCGAATTCCCGTTCCCGAAGCTCTTCGGCAAGCTCGGAGACGAGTACGACAAGCGCTACGGTCTCAAGGACGAGCACCTGGCTGGCATCAGCACGATCAACTACGCGAATGCCAAGCTCAACCCCAACGCGCAAACTCGCACCTGGTACATGAACTACGACCACGCGATGAGCCGTGATCAGTACAATGGCAACATCGGCGGACGGATCCACATCTCGGACTGCTCGCAAGTGACGGACGGCGCGGTGGCCATCCTGCTCGCCTCCAAGGACTACGCGAAGAAGTGGGCGGACCGAACGGGCGTGCCGCTCGAATCGATCCCGCGCATCAAGGGCTGGGGTCACAACACGGCGCGCATTCTCTTCGAAGACAAGATCGCGGAGAGCCGCGATTCGAAATACGTGCTGCCACACGTCCGCAGCACCGTCCTCTCCGCGCAGAAGCGGGCTGGAGTCGCCGATGTCAGCGGAATCGACGCCATCGAGACGCACGACTGCTTCACGACCTCGGAGTACATGGCGATCGACCACTTCGGTCTGACGGCGCCGGGAGAGAGCTGGAAGGCCATCGAGGAAGGCGACATCGCGCTCGGGGGCAAGACTCCAATCAATCCGAGCGGCGGCCTCATCGGCGCCGGTCATCCGGTTGGCGCCACCGGCGTGCGCCAGGTCCTCGACGGCCACAAGCAGGTCACCGGCACGGCGGGCGACTACCAAGTCGAAGGCGCCAAGAACGTCCAGACGCTCAACATCGGCGGCTCGGGCACCACCAGCGTCAGCTTCATCATCGGCACCTAGGGACACTCTCCGGGGTCCTAACCCCCTGAAATCACACCCTTCCCCACCGAAAGATCGCAGCGACCATCCTGCGCCGCGAAGGCGACGGAGCGAAATTGCGTAGTGATTCGTCGCTGCGATCTTTCGACTGAAGAGTGAAGGATCTCGTGTGGTTGGAGGGGTGGAACGTGTCCCCGTCTACTGCTAGGAGGGCGCGGTGCGGTATTCGCAAGCGTTCATCCCGACGGTCAAAGAAGCTCCCAAGGACGCGACGATGCCGTCGCACGTGCTCATGCTGCGCGCCGGGTATGCGCGGATGGTGGGGGCTGGCATCTACGAGCTCCTGCCACTCGGCACCCGCGTTCTCCACAAGATCGAACGCATCATCCGAGAAGAGATGGATGCGGCAGGGGCGCAGGAGCTGCTCATGCCGACCTTCCTGCCGGCCGAGTACTTCAAAGAGTCGGGTCGCTGGGACTTGTACGGACCCACCCTACTGAGAATCGAAGATCGCAAGGGAGGCGAGTATCATCTCGCCCCGACGCACGAGGAAGTCGTGACCGACCTCGTGCGTCGCGAGATCAAGAGCTATCGGCAGCTCCCCCTGAATCTCTACCAGATTCAGCTCAAGTATCGCGATGAGCCGCGGCCTCGGGCGGGTCTATTGCGCTGCCGCGAATTCATCATGAAGGACGCGTACTCCTTCGACGTCTCCGAGCAAGCGGCTCAACGGAGCTACGAACACATGCGAGACACCTATCATCGCATCTTCCAGAGGCTCGGCCTGGAGTACCGGGTGGTGGAGGCCGACAGCGGCGCGATCGGTGGCAAGCAGAGCGCCGAGTTTCAGGTCTTGGCGCAAACCGGGGAGGATCGAATCGTCGCCTGCAACCGTTGCGACTATGCAGCAAACGTCGAGGTTGCCGAAGCCGGCCGTGCCGACATGCCGGTCACCGAGGCTGCCGAGCCCGCTGCTCTCGAGAAAGTCGAAACGCCGGATACCCGCTCGATCGACGAGGTGGTTGCTTTCTTTGGCGGAAAAACCACGCCAGCCAACACCCTGAAGTCGTTGCTCTACGTCGCCGGGGACGAGCTCGTGCTAGCGGTCGTCCGCGGCGATCACGAGGTCAACGAAATCAAGTTGGCCCGCCATCTCGGCGTCGGTGAAGTGCTCTTGGCCGGCGATGGGGCGGTCAGACAGGCGACTGGCACGGAGATCGGGTTCGTCGGTCCGGTGGGTTTCGAGGGACGCGTCATCGCCGATCCAGACGCCATTGCCGTCCGCAACGCCATCGCTGGCGCAGGTCAGACGCCGTACCACTACCGAAACGTGAACCACGGACGTGACTTCGAGGCCGAGACGGCCTCGATTCGACAGGCTGCATCGGGCGACCCCTGCCCAGCTTGTGACGGCCGGCTCGAGCTCTACCGCGGTATCGAGGGTGGGCACATTTTCGTTCTCGGCACCCACTACAGCGAGAAGATGAACGCAACCTTCCTCGACGAGGAAGGCAAGAGCCATCCCGTCGTGATGGGCTGCTACGGCATCGGCGTCAGCCGCCTCATCGCAGCGGTGATCGAGCAGCACCACGATGAGCAAGGCATTCGCTGGCCGGTAGCCGTGGCTCCCTACGAAGTCATCGTGACGCCCATCGGAAAAGAAGGGGCGCCACGCGAGAAAGCCATGGAAATCTACGGGGCGCTCAAAGCGCAGGGCGTCGAGGCGCTGCTCGACGATCGCGGCGAGCGTCCTGGCGTGAAGTTCAAGGATGCGGATCTATTGGGGATTCCCATCCGCCTCACCGTCGGCTCCCGGGGCCTCGAGCGAGGAACGGTCGAGCTGAAAAAGCGCACCGACACCGAGTCCACGGACATCCAAGCCGACGACGTGGTCGCCGCGACGGTGGCCGCGCTGCAAGAGCTCCGGACATGAGCATGACGCGCTTCGACCAACGGCACGACACGCCCAAGTGGCGCACTTCGTGGTTACTGCTGGGTTTTGCAGCGCTGGTGGCAATCGGCATCGTCACGGTTCTGCTTCCCGAGCTCGAAGAGCAGCCTGAGGAGCAGTCTCGAGACGAAGCCGAGACCAATGGCGAATCCGACCTCGATGAGCCCTTGCAAGAATGACGCGCTGAGCAGCCGCTAACGTATAAAGAGCTGTGCTTGCAACTCAATCTTTGCGTCTCAGCTCACAAGTTTGCAATGTTATAGGGAGCGTGGCTCACCGCGGACCAATCGCTTCCTTCGTCGTGGCGGCAACACTCTTGGTGCTGCCGGCAACGTCGGCTCATGCATCGCCCGACGGGCCGATGTGCATGGCAGACCAACCGTTCGTCGACTTCGACGCAGCCCCGATCACGAAAGTGAGATGGCGGGCTCCCATGTGTGGCCCCTACTGGGACGTCTTCGGGATCGCCGACCCGCAGCCTCTCGAAGAGCGCGCCATCGATGCGTACCGGGAGGCGACTGAGCACATCCTGTCCGCCGATTACGAAGAGGCTCGGCTCGAGCTCGACCTCGCGCATCGCGGGCTTCCGAGGATCGCCGATCGAATCGCGTTGCAGAGCGGCCGCCTCGAGCTCTTGCGCGAACGGCCGGAGCGCGCCGCCCAATTCTTCGAGGAAGCGCTGCAAAGCCCGCATGACTCGGTCCGAGTCGAGGCAGGCTTCGGGCGGGCCTTTGCGCTCTTGCGCGCGGACGACCCGAATGCGGACACCGCCGTCGAGGAGCTTCTTTCGAGCTATCCGTCGATTCCGAATCGCGCTCAGCTCTTGTACGAACGAGCGCTGAGCCTGGTGCGGCGGCAGCAGCACGACGAAGCTGCTTCCTTGATGCACACCATTCGCGTCGAGCATCCAGGCGAGCCCGTTGCGCCCGCGGCGGAAGCCGAGCTTCGACGATTGCGAGCGTTGGGGTACGAGACCCCAATCATGAGTGACGAAGACCGCGTGAGCAGGGCGCGGCATCTGGTTCGCACCGGACCGCTCCCAGCAGCAAAGCGCGCCGTGGGGGAGCTGCTCGAAACGACGCTTCCCGGAGAGCACCACGCAGAGGCGCACTATCTGGCCGGACGCCTCGCACGGTACGAAGGTCGCTGGAAGGATGCCGAGAGCTACTTGCGAGCGGCGCAGTCGTTCCCGCTCGGAGACGTAACCACCACCCGACGAATCCGAGACCGCGCCGAGGACATCGCCGAAACGGCAAACGCCCGGGATCGCGACCAGGCCCTGCGACGGTTGGCCGTGCTGCGTGCGGGCCGAAAGCTTTCTGCGCTTCCTTCTGCGCGCCTCGCCGAGATGATCGGCATCGGCGCAGCAGCCGGTCTACGGGACGAAGTCGATGAGATGCTCTCCATCCTCGGCCGACGCGTGGGCGCCCCGGACGCCCTGCTCTTCGAAGCGGCCATGGCGGCGACGGGCACGGGAAGCGAGCAACGAATCATCGGGCTTCTCGAACAAATCGCGAAGCGCCCTGCTTCGGCCCGTCGGATCGCGGCGCTCTATCACATCGCACGCGCTCACGAGCGCGCGGGTCGGCCCGCAGACGCCGCGCTGTTTTTCGGCCAGGCGAAAACGTCGGCCGATGCCGCGAACGATCGATACTACGCGATCTGGGCGGAAAACGGCCTTCGTCGCGTGGAGTCCGGCGAGCGGAGCGCGGGGTCCGAAGGATTGAACGACTCGGGGGGGCTGTCGGTGCCTTCGCCGCCTCGCGCGGCGGACGACGCGCTCGCAACACGGCTCGAGCGGGTCGCCGAGTTGCACGCCGATAGCTACCCGTGGATCGCACGCGCGGCCGATCTGCTCCGCGTCGGCGAGCGAGATGCCGCGACGGAAGAGTTGTTCGAAACGTATCTGGTGTGGCGTCATGCCCAAGGCAAGCCCATCGCCAGAGCAGGCCTCGACTGCGTGGCGAGGTCTGACAAGCGAATGAACGAGCCAGTCGCGAGCGACGTGCGGGCGGCACGGCTCGAGCTCTCCGAAGAAGACCGCAATACGATTTCCGAGGTGGCCGCAGCACTCGGCGACATGGGCACCGCCGGAGGTTTCACGGGGCCGGAGCTGATCGAAGCACTGCCACGCGCCTATGAATGGTTGGTCGTCCCCGCTGCAAACCGCTACGGCCTGGATCCGAATCTGTTGCTCGCGGTGATGCGTGTCGAGAGCGCCTACCAGAAACACATCGTGTCCTACGCAGGCGCGGTCGGCCTCATGCAAATCATGCCGAGAACCGGCCAGTTGATCGCGCATGCGCTCGGACGCGGTGATTTCACGCCCGCCGATCTCCTCGACCCACGCCTCAATCTGGAGTTTGCAGCCTGGTATCTCACCTCGCTGATCCGCCGATTCGACGGACGGCTTCCGCTCGCCATAGCAGCCTACAACGGCGGACCCCACAACGTACGCAAGTGGATGCAGGAAAGCGCCGAAGAAACCCCTCTGGATGCGTTGCTCGAACGGATTCCCTTCAGCCAGACGCATCGCTACGTTCGAAAGGTATTGGTTCACTACGAAGCATACCGGAACCAACGGGAGCTGCGGATGCCGCCGCTTTCCGTCGAGCTTCCCGAACAGCGGATCGACCCGCTTGCATTCTGATGACCATGATTAGGGCCGTTGGACGAGGTTGATGCAGTCGTAATTGGAGCGGGGGTCGTCGGCCTCGCCTGCGCATACGAGCTGTCGCAGCGCCTGGATTCCGTCGCCGTCATCGAACGAGATGCGGGTCCGGGAAGACAAACGTCGAGCCGCAACAGCGGAGTGATCCATGCGGGGATTTACTACCCTCGCGGCTCACTCAAGACGAGGCTGTGCATCGAAGGCAAGAATCGACTCTACGACTGGTGCGAAGCACACGACGTCGCCCATAGGCGCAGCGGAAAGATCATCGTGGCCACGAGCCCCGAGGATGAAGGCCGGCTGAGAGCCATCGCACGTCACGCGAGCGAGGTCGGTGCGGGAAAGCTAGACCTGATGAGCGGTGACGAAGCAATGGCGCTGGAGCCCGAGCTTCGGTGCGCTGCAGCGTTACATTCCCCGAGCTCCGGGATAGTCGACGTCCACGCACTGATCGCAAGCCTAGCGACGGAAGTCAGGCGCGCCGGTGGTGCGATCGTTTGTCACACCAGCGTCGATTCGATCGCGCGTTCCAAGACCGGCTGGGTCGTCCAAACGGTGGACACCATGGGCCGGCAGACCGAGTTGCATACCTCGCGCATCATCAACGCCGCAGGCCTGTCTGCAATCGACCTGGCGGAACGCTCCGGCCTTCCCGCACGGGAACGACCTTGGCGTCTCCACCCGTGCAAGGGCTCGTATTTCGTTCTCGGCCCGGCTGCGCCGCCGACGCGCCACGAATTGATCTACCCGCTGCCAAGCGATGGAGGGCTCGGCGTGCACATCACGGCGGATCTTTCGGGCGCTCGACGCGCCGGCCCCGACGTCGAGTTCGTGGACGAGATCGACTACGGCGTCGACGAATCCGGTGCGGAGCGATTCGCTCGAGCGGTCGCCCGATACCTCCCGGCCATCCGCCCCGAGCACTTGACGCCGGACTATAGTGGTATTCGGCCGAAGCTCGTCGGTCCGGGCGGCGGCTTCGCGGACTTCGTGATTGCCAATCCCTCTTCCCAGCCGGGGGTCATTCATCTGATTGGCATTGAATCTCCCGGACTTACGGCGGCCCTGGCCATCGGCGCGCGCGTCTCGAAGCTGGTGGGCTGAGGGTTGCGCCGACGGCGGCCGGTATGCATAACCCGGCGGCAAAGGAGCATCATGAGCGATCGACTCTTGATCATCGGCAGTGGGCCCGCAGCACACACGGCAGCGATCTACGCGGCACGGGCCGAGTTGAAACCCGTTCTCTTCGAGGGCTTCATGGCAGGCGGCATCGCCGCCGGAGGTCAGCTCACCACCACGACCGACGTGGAAAACTTTCCCGGTTTTCCCGAAGGCATCATGGGGCCTGAGCTGACGGAGCGCTTCCGCGCCCAGTCGGAGCGTTTCGGCACGAAGATCATCACCGAGACCATCAACGAGATCGATCTCTCCAGCCGGCCGTTCCGCTACAAGGCCGATTCCGAGGAGGGCTCGGCCGATGCGGTGATCATCGCGACGGGCGCGACAGCCAAACGAATGGACATCCCGGGGGCAAACGACGGAGAGCTCTGGCAACGCGGAATCTCCGCTTGCGCGGTGTGCGACGGTGCGCTTCCGGCTTTTCGGAACCAGCCGCTGGTCGTGATCGGCGGTGGTGACTCCGCGGTCGAGGAGGCCTCGTTCCTGACGAAGTACGGCTCCAAGGTGTACGTCGTTCATCGGCGCGACGAGCTTCGCGCTTCGAAAATCATGCAACAGAGGGCCTTCAAGAACCCGAAAATCGAGTTTCTGTGGTCGCACGTGGTGACTCAGGCGAAAGGCAAAGACTTCCTCGAGGCGGTTCGGGTCAAGGACCTCAAGACCAACGAAGAGCGGGACATTCCGGTAGCGGGCTTGTTTTTCGCCATCGGCCACATACCAAACACCGCGTTTTTGAGCGGGCAGCTCGAGACGGACGAGCAAGGCTATCTAATCACGAAGCCCGACTCGACGCAGACCAGCATCCCGGGGGTGTTCGCCGCCGGGGACGTGCAGGACAAGAAGTGGCGCCAAGCAGTCACCGCGGCTGGAACGGGCTGCATGGCAGCCCTCGAAGCCGAGCACTTCCTGGCCGCCCACGAATAGCGCGCTCCGCGGTCAGGACGGCGTGTGGGCGCCGTTTCCGTTTCGCCGATCGCGTCGCTCTTGCTTGCGAAGCACCGCCAAGGCGCGGCGCTTTTTGGTCTTTTGCGAGGGTTTACGACCTTGGTGCGCCGGCTGCTCCCGATGGTGCTCGGTGAAGGAGCCCGGCTGCTCGCCGAGCTCGAAGAAGACGACTTCCCGCTTGGCGCGCTCGCCCACACGCAGAGGAACGACCGCGGCGCCGACGCCTGCGCCCACGTATACGGCCCCCTTCGGGTCATCGACGCCGCGCGAGCCATAGAGCCCATGAATGTACTTGTGGCCTGCGAGCTTTCCGACGGAAAGCTCGTGAAGACGTGCGACGGTGATCTGCCCTGCGTGGGTGTGACCGGAAAACACGAGCGGCACTCCAGCCTCCCATAGGCCGTCAGCTTCTTCGCCGATGTGCGAAAGCCCGATGACTGGCAGATCGGACCTGAGCCCCTTCAATGCCTGCCGTCTATCCGCATGACCGGTGTAGGCGTCATCCAGACCTACGATCTGCAAACGCTGGTGCCCGATGCTCACGGTGGTATTGGCGTTGTCGAGTACTTCGGCGCCGCCCCGTTTGAGCGCTTTGCGAACCGGCTCGGCCCCGGCCCAGTGGTCGTGGTTGCCCAACACTGCGAAGACCGGG
>DATIUW010000105.1:0-14502 GCA_035466435.1 Polyangiales bacterium
GGCGCGATGTCGTCGACCTCCTCCACCTCGATGCCGGCTGATGACAACGCGCGCACCCAGGCTCGGTCATCGGGGGTGTTCTTGGTTTCCAGAATCAACGGTCCGGTGGTCGTGTGGTGAACCACGGGGCCGTCTTTCATGACCACGTTGAAACCAACCACCCCCGCCACCACGCGATTGCGGGGAAGGCGCTGGTGTAGAAGCGGAGAATTCCGCAGCCCATTTTGTAGACTGACCACGATCGCGTTGGCATCGAGAGCTTCAGCCAACGCACGTGCAGCATCGGCTGTGGCACCACTTTTCACGCAGACCAATACGACATCGCACGAAGCGAGCGCCTGCGCGTCCGTTTCGAAGTGGATCTTCGACGCATCGACATGCTCGTCGTGGTCGAATTCCCGAAGCGTGAGACCATTCCGCTCGATCTCCTCGGCCAAGGAGGCGCGTCCGACGAAGGTGACTTGCGTCGTGGCGTCTGCAGCCAATCGCCCTCCGACGTAGCAACCGATCGACCCCGCTCCCATGATGCCGATGTGTAGCGGCCTCGTTGAATCCATCTGGCCCTCTGAAGCAAGAATAGCGGTTTCCGTTCGTTACCGTGGGAAGACCAAGCACGAACGCTCTTACTCAGATCCGAGAAGCAGACTACGCTGTCGGCCCGAGGTGATGTCATGCCGCAATGGATTGAAGTCATGTGGTCGAAGCCCAAAGAGCCTCTCACGCCGCTTGCACGGTATACTCAGGCCAATGGCGTGCTTTATCTCGCGCTCGGCCTGACGATTTATGCGTGGCCCGGCATGACGGGGCTCGTTGGGGCCGGACCGCTCGAGGGACAGGAGCCCGCGCTTTTCAAAGTGATCGGAATGGCCATCGCGATCATCGGGTGGTTCTACGCGATGGGAGCGCGGACCAACCGGGACAGCTTCGGCCTAGCGACTTTTGCGGATCGCATCTTGGTCCCGTTTTTCCTCTTGCCGCTCGTGCTCGCCGGCGACGTGGACCCCATGCTCGTCCTTCCAGTTGCGATCCTCGATCCGATCTTGGGGATCGGCGCGTTCGCGATTTGGAAGCGTCAATCCGGTCGTGGCGAAGCTGCCCATTCGGGCTCGACCTGAGCAGAGGCCCGTTGACCTGGCGTTGGAGGATTTCGACGGCATCCGCCGTTGAAATTTCCTTGCATGGTCATGTTCGAGGTGGTACCAATCCCGCAATTGATTTTCACTTTCAATATCAATACGGGAGCATGCGACAAATGAGGGCGTTGTTTTTTGCATTTCTGCTTGGTTTTGCGGCTTTTTTGGGGGCCTGCAGCGACAGTGGAGACGGCGGTGGGAACGACATAGCTCCGCAGACCTACCGCTTCGAGCGAGAAGGGCAGTCCACGGTGGCGTACACGGGGCAGAGCACCCGGCAGGTCCTGATAAGGGACTTGGTCGGTTTGATGCGTTCGATTAGCGACGCAGTGCTCGCCGGCGAGAACCTCGACCGATATGACACGCGCGAGGAGGTGTATGCGCTCTTGACCCCTCTGTACGAGCAAGGTGGCGTCGCCGACCCGAGTCGGGCCATCCCGCAGCTAGTGGCGGACGGAGACGCGACCCTCCAGGAAACCTATGCCGATTTCAACGACGCCAACCTTCAGGACAAGGTCGCGGGCAACGACCCGGTGACCGACCACGTGGACTGGACGGGCGGAGCATTTGAGGGTTGGTCCGCAGCGAATCTCGTGGTCAATGCCGCCGGTGATCTCGGAACGCCGGCCACCCCCGAGGAGCTCGTGTTGGCGCTCTTCTGGACGTTCGCTGATCAGGCTGCCGCGGGCGCGGCAGGCAGCTTTCCAATCGACGCCGCCACGCCCCTCTACCTGACGCCAGCCGGTCACGATCTGACGCAGTTGGTGGAGAAATTTCTCCTGGTTGCCATCGGCTTCAGCCAAGGAGCAGACGACTACCTCGACGACGACGTCGCGGACAAGGGATTGCTCTCGGCCAACGAGATCGCTGGAGACAACTCGTACACGACCCTAGAGCACCAATGGGATGAGGGCTACGGGTACTGGGGGGCGGCGCGCGAATACGGCGCGTACACCGATGAAGAAATCGCCGCCGCGGGGGGCCGTCCTGAATACGAGAACGGCTACTACGACGCCAATGATGACGGGTTGATCGACCTCATGAGTGAGTACAACTTCGGTGCTTCGGTCAACGCGGCGAAGCGGGACCTGGGAAGCGCTGAAAACGCACCGACCGATTTCACTGCGGAAGCCGACCTGGCGTGGCGCACAGGGCGTGCCATCATTGCCGCCGCGTACGAGGCGGGCGAGGAAGTGGACCTGGCGGCGCTCCGTGCACAGCGGGACATCGTGGTGATGGTTTGGGAGAAGGCGTATGCCGCTACCGCGATTCATTACATCAACGATGTATTGGAAGACATGGACGCGATTGACACTCCCGAATACAGCTTCGCCGATCATGCCAAGCATTGGTCGGAGCTCAAAGGCTTCGCGCTGAGCTTTCAGTTCAATCCGGGCTCGCCGATGAGCGAAAGCGACTTTGCTTCGGTTCACGCTGCGATCGGAGATGCCCCGGTGGGCGCGTCCGCCACCTCGCCTGTCGACGACGAGGCCTACCGAACGCAGTTGCTCGACGCACGAAGCTTGATTGGAGATGCTTATGACTTCGACGAAGCGAACATCACGGGTTGGTAAATCGATAGCGGCATTCGCGCTTTGCGTGGCTGTGGCTAGCTGCAGCAGCGATGGCGGCGGCGCCGGTGGAAACGGAGGTGATAGCGGGCTTCGCGGCGAGGTGCTGGCCTCGCTCGGCCAGAGCGTGGTCGTCCCTCTTCAGCAGCAGTTCGCGGCACGCGCAGCCGAGCTCGAAACGGCGCTCGCGGAAGCGACACCAGAGCCCGGAGGTCGGGACGCTGCGCAAGAGGCATGGCGGCAAGCCATGAATCCCTGGCAAGAGCTGGAGATGATGCAGCTCGGGCCGTCGGGCTCGAGCCTCACCATCATGGGGGGACAAGATCTCCGCGCCCGCATCTACTCTTGGCCGATTCTCAATCTCTGCCTCGTCGATCAACAGACCGTGGAAGAGGGCTATGACGACCCGGATGCGCTCGCAGCGGTCGTCGGCGGGCCGCTCGGCCTTTGGGCGATCGAATACCTGTTGTTCAACGAGTCCACCGAGAACAACTGCTCGGCGCTCAACACGATCAATCAGAACGGAACTTGGGACGCCATGGCGGACATGATCCCGCAAAGGCGGCTCGACTATGCCGCCGCGCTGTCGACCTTGGTGCGACGGCGAGCCGACGAGCTCGTGGCGGCATGGGCGCCGAGCGGAGGAAACTTCATCGCGGAATTGACCGATCCCGGCCGCAGCGGAGCAGTCTACGGAACCGCCCAAGAAGGCCTCAATGCCGTCTCCGATGCGATGTTTTACCTGGACAAAGAAACCAAAGACATGAAGCTCGCCGAGCCGCTGGGCATCACCAATTGCGCGACCGCGACGTGTCCGGAGGCCATCGAGTCTCAATGGGCGACTCGGTCGAAGCAACACGTCCTCGCGAATCTCAGAGGCTTCCAAGTGCTATTTCTGGGTGCAAGTCCAGGGACGGATGCGCTTGGTTTCGATGACCTCTTGATCGACATGGGCGCCCCCGATGTCGCCGGAGACATGGCCCAAGCCATCGCCGATGCGATCACCGCGACCGAAGCCATCCCAGGAACCTTCTTCGAGGCGCTCGAGCAGAATCCCACCGAGATGGAGGCAGCTCACTCGGCCATCCGAGAGGTCACCGACATCTTGAAGGCGGACTTCCTTTCCGTTCTAGACCTCGAGGCGCCCGACCGGGCCGCCGGTGACAACGACTGAGTCGACGATGTTGACGACGCTGCGCAACAGGCTGCTCGAGCCTCGGGACGCCGCATCTCTCGCGGTCTTTCGCTTCCTCTTCGGAGCGATCCTGTGCGTCAGCAGCATACGCTTCTTGTGGAATGGGTGGGTCGAGCGCTTCTACGTGCGTCCGACGTTCTTCTTTCAGTACTGGGGTTTCGAGTGGGTTCGGGTGCTGCCCGAGCCCTGGATGACCGTCCTCTACGTGGCGATGGCCGTGCTCGCTGCCTTCGTGGCGGTCGGGTTTCTCTACCGGATTTCGATCGTCGCGCTGTTTGTCGTCTTCACCTACGTCGAGCTGATCGACGTCACCAACTACCTGAACCACTACTATCTCGTAAGCCTGCTTGCGTTCCTGATGTGCTTCTTGCCGCTTCACCGAGCGTGGTCGGTGGACGCCTGGATTCGGCCGGAGCGCTTCAACGCGAAGGTGCCCGCTTGGATGCTCTATCTGATGCGCTTTCAGATTGGGGTGGTCTATTTCTATGCGGGTATCGCCAAGCTCCAGCCCGATTGGCTGCTGCACGCCCAACCCTTGGGTATCTGGCTCGCCGCGCGGACCGAGACGCCCCTGATCGGTCCTCTGCTCACCTTGCCCGCCGTGCCGTACATCATGAGCTGGGCCGGGTTTCTGAACGATACATTGGTCGTCCCGTTCCTCTTGTGGCGAAAGACCCGCCCATACGCTTTCGCCACGGTCGTCGTCTTCCATTTCTTCACGCATTTGCTTTTCGTGATCGGGGTCTTTCCATTCCTGATGGTGAGCGGTGCGACGCTCTTTTTCGATGCGGACTGGCCGCGAACGCTCCTGCGCCGCATCCGCGGCCTGGCACCGGTGACCGACCGAGCCGAGGCTTCTCTGCGGATCGGCGAGCCCACGGAGCGGCAGCCAAAGGAAGGTCGCTGGTCGACCGGAGCCGCGATCCTGGTCGCCGCGTATTGCGTCTTTCAGGTCGTGATGCCTCTCAGGGCCTATCTCTATCCAGGTGATGTCCTTTGGCACGAGCAGGGTATGCGGTACTCGTGGCGTGTGATGGTTCGCGAGAAGAACGGCAGCATCGGCTACCGCGTGCGTTGGCGCGACGCCGATCGAGAAGTGCACGTCTCTCCGAGCCAGTACCTCACCAGCCATCAAGAGCGCGAGATGTCGGGTCAGCCGGATTTGATATTGCAGCTAGCTCGCCGGATCGCGCGTGATTTCGAGGAACGCGGTCACCAGGACGTGGAGGTTCGGGTAGACGCCCTCGTTTCACTGAATGGCCGTAGAGCAGCGCCCATGATCGATCCGGACGCGAATCTCGCCCGCGAAACCGACACGGTGGCGGTGATGCGCTGGATCGCCCCGTCTCCGCCCGGTGCGCCCTTGCCCGCTCATCCCCGCCACGATGACTCGAGCTCTCGAGTTGCAACCACCCGCAGGGCGGCCAGGTGAGCGCGTCCCGCACGAAGCGTTGCGCCGCATGGTGCTCGTTGCCGTTGCTCTCGGTAGCCGCGGTCTTGGGCGGTTCGGTGAGCCTCGTTGCGAGCGCACAGGAGCCCGAGGCTCCCTCGGATGCTGAGCCTGCACCCACGCAAACCGAGCCTCTGCAAACCGAAGAGGACGCGATCGACGATGCGATGCTCGAACAGGAGCTGGAGCTTCTCGACGAGCAGGTGTTCGAAGACGACGAGGACCAAGCTGCGCCCGAAAGAGAGGTTCCCGACGGCTCGGAGCCCAAGGCCCAGGTGAAGGACGAGGAACCGATGCCCGAGCTTCGCGAGGTCACGGTTCGGTACACGCCCCAAGACATCTTCCGTATGGGCGGTTCGGTGCAAACCGTAGACCAGAAACAGCTCGAGACGCTGCAGTACGACGACCCGAACGCGGTCTTGTTGCAAGTTCCAGGCGTCTACATCCGCCAAGAGGACGGATTCGGCTTGCGACCGAACATCGGCCTACGCGGAACCAATCCGAATCGAAGCGCGAAGGTGACCCTGATGGAAGATGGGGTGCTCTTCGGCCCTGCACCCTATTCGGCTCCCGCCGCCTATTACTTTCCGATGATGGCGCGAATCACCGGCGTGGAGGTGTTCAAGGGTCCAGCGGCCATTCTGTACGGGCCGCAGACCGTGGCGGGCGCCATCAATTATGTCAGCCGTCCGGTACCCGAAGAGCCGAGCGGCATGGTCGACGTTTCGTACGGGCGCTTTCAAACGTTTCGCGGTCACTTGCACTACGGACGGCACAACGACTGGGGCGGCTTTCTCGTGGAAGGCATTCATCTCGGCACCCAGGGCTTCAAGGAGGTCGATGGCGGCTTCGGACGTGGTGACACGGGCTTTCAGCGCAGTGAGCTGGTCTTCAAGGGCTACGTGAACAACGACCTCGCTTCGCACGCCTTCAACCGACTCACGGTGAAATTCGTCGGTTCGCGCGAGAGCTCGAACGAGACCTATCTAGGCCTGACCGACGCGGACTTCAGGGACGACGCTTATCGCCGTTATGCAGCGAGCCAGCTCGACGAAATGAACTGGTGGCGCACGGCGGTCGCGCTGACGCACAATCTCGCCGTTGGCGAGCGGATTCGGCTCGAGACGACGGCCTACCGGAACGATTTCGATCGCACTTGGGAGCGTCTCAATCAGTTTCGCGACGGCACGCAGATGCTCGATGTGCTCACGCAACCGACCACGCCTCCACTCGACTCGTACTACCAGGTGCTCACCGGGCAGCAGAATTCACCATCCGCCGATGGGGGCACCGGCAATCAGGATTTGATGGTGATCAGCAATCGACGCCGGTTCGTCGTCATGGGCATTCAAACGCGTCTGCGTGCAGACTTCGACACGGGCAAGGTGCACCACGAGATCGAGTCGGGTCTTCGATTTCACTACGACTCGGTCGATCGATTCCAGCCGGAGCAGGGCTACCGGATGGAGAATCAGCAACTCGTCTGGGATGGGCTCACGTACGTCGACAATCCAAATCTGCTCATCAACGACAACAAGGGGGAGGCCCAGGCCCTTGCCGGCTACTTGATCTACGGGCTCGAGGTGGCCGACTTGGTCATCAATCCCGGCGTCCGCGTCGAATACATTCGGACCTTCTTCGAAGACGAAAAGAACGCACCCGATTTGGGGCGCGTGAGAGAAGATCCGCAGCTCGTCTTTCTTCCGGGGATCGGCTTGCAGTACAGCATCTTCGAGGGTTTCGCTGTGCTCGCCGGTGTCCATCGAGGCTTCAGCGCCGTCACGCCAGGAAATCGCGCGTTTGCCGATCCGGAGCTTTCCATCAACTACGAGGCGGGGTTTCGTTACACGACGCGAGATTCACTCGGATTCGGCGAGGTCATCGGATTCTTCAACGACTACAGCAACATCACGAGCGAATGCACGCTTTCGAGCGGATGCAATCCAGACTTGGTGGATCGCCAGTTCAACAATGGACGTGCGTTCATCGGCGGCGTCGAGGTGTTGGGAGGCTACAGCATCCCGTTGCCACGCGAGATCAGGATGCCGGTGCGTGTCGTGTACACGTACACGAAGGCGACCTACCAGACGACGTTCGATTCTCCGGATCCCACCATTGGCGACGTGATGAAAGGAGATCCGATTCCCTACGTGCCCGCGCACGTGCTCAACGCACAACTGGGGCTCGAGAGAAGCTTCTGGGGCGCCTACCTCGTTGGGAACTATTTCGGAAAGATGCCCGAGGGCGTGGTTGGGCTGCAGCCGCTGCCTGACACCGATGGTTACTTCGTGCTCGACGTGGTGGGGCGCGTTCGCTTCGAGCCGGTCGAGGCATATGTCCGTCTGCAGAACGTCACGAACACACAGGCCATCGTGGCCCGGCGGCCCTTCGGAGCCCGGCCGAATGCGCCATTTTCCTTCCAGATCGGGGTCCAGGTGGGCTTCTAAACACCTGCAATTTCATAGCTTTTTGAGCGGCTATTCCCAAGCGGGGACAAAGAGGCGATGGGACTTGTTGAAGATGATTATCAATGTCAAGGTTCCTCTCCCATGCTTGCCCGATCTGGCAGCTATCTGATTCCTTCGTTGTTGGTGCACGGCGCCTTCTTCGCAGCGCTCGCCAGCGTGCCCGCGAGCGTCGAAAGCAGCTCGATCAATCGGGCCATCGAGTTCATCACGATCACGGATGACGGTGGTGGACGACTCGGTAACGACGAACAGATCGGAGATGCCGTTCAGCCGACCGAGCCCCCAGAGCGTCTGTTCAAAAAGGTGCAGCCCAAACCGGCTCGACGCGAACCGGTGGTCGAGCGGCAGACGCAGAAAAAAGACGTCACGCCTGACCCCACACCCGTGGAATCAGGGGAAACCGGCGAAGCGCACGCGGCCGCGAGCGATCAAAGCGCGAGCCATGCGACGAGCCACTCCATGATGATGGGGTCTGCGGGTACGAATCCAAATGCGACGTCTTCCGGAGTGGGCCACGGAGAGGAGGGCGTCGATCGCCGCTCTGCGCTTCGCGCATGGCTCCGGCAGATTCAGCGGGAGGTCAACAAGATCGCAACCCGCAACTACCCCAGCTCGGCCGTCCGCATGCATCTCGAGGGGAGACTGCGTCTCGGAATCACCATCGGCGAAGACGGCAAGATCGTAGCGGTGCGTGTTCTCTCGTCTTCGGGGCATCCAGTGCTGGACGATTCCGCGACGGCCTCGGTCATGACGCTTCACATTCCTGCGCCGCCCGAAGCGCTCGGTTGGCGCGAGCGCGAGATCTCCCTGCCCATTCGCTACGCGCTCGATTGATCGGTCGAGGGCAGCAGTTTCTGCTCTTTTCGCCGGTCCCTTGGAGAATTTGCGACCTGCGATATATTGCTCCGTTTCTCGAACCCCAAAGAGCACGCATGTATGACCTGAAAATCGTTGGTGGAACGCTCGTCGATGGCAGCGGTGAAGAGCGACGCACCGGAGACGTGGGAATCAAGGATGGCAGAATCGTCGCCGTCGGAACATGCCACGAGAGCGCTACGAGAACCATCGACGCGAGCGGCGCCATCGTCGCGCCCGGCTTCGTGGACATCCACACGCACTACGACGGACAGATCAGTTGGGATGAAGAGCTCGCCCCTTCCTCGATTCACGGCGTGACCACGTGCGCGATGGGAAGCTGTGGCGTCGGCTTTGCGCCGGTGAGGCCGACCGATCACGACAAGCTCATCGAGCTCATGGAAGGCGTGGAAGACATCCCAGGCACGGCGCTGGCAGAAGGAATTCGCTGGGGATGGGAGAGCTTCCCCGAATACATGGACGCGCTGGATCGGATGCCACATTGCATCGACTTCCTCGCACAGGTTCCGCACGACGCATTGCGCGTCTACGTGATGGGAGATCGGGCCGCTTACGACGAAGCGGCGACTCCACGGGACATCGACGAGATGCGCAGGCTCCTCCGAGCGGCGCTCGAGGCGGGCGCCGCTGGGTTCAGCACGGGGCGGAGCGACAATCACCGGAGCGCCGTCGGCGACTGGACGCCAGCTTCCGAAGCGGCTGGCGAAGAGCTCGCCGGCATTGCCAAAGCCTTCGAAGGGCTTCACCACGGGGTCCTTCAGGCGGTGAGCGACTTCAACGTACTGCATGGCGATGAGCACTTCGACGCGGAATGGGCAGTGCTCGAGCAAATGCTCGGCGCCGCAGGCGGCCGTCCCATGAGCGTGTCCACGATGCAGCGAGACCACAGTCCCGAGCAATGGCGTTGGATTCTCGACCGCGCGGCGAAAGCAAATGCTCAGGGTTTCACCGTCCGCTGCCAGGTCGGCGCGCGCGGGATCGGTGTGATGCTCGGGCTGCAGGCCACCTTTCACCCTTTCATGGGCTTTCCGAGCTACAAGGCGATCAGTCATCTGCCGCTCTCGGAGCGAGTGAAGGCCATGCGCGATCCCACCCTCAAGGCGCGGATGATTCAGGAGCGAAGCGAGCCGGTCGCCGGCGATGGGAGCATGCTGCCTCCGTTGGCGGACTATTTCCTGTCGAATCTCGACATGGTTTCGATGAGGCTGTTCCGTCTTGGCGAGAAGCCAAACTACGAGCCCTCGCCGATGGATAGCTTTGGCGCCGCCGCACGGGCCGAAGGTGAGCCGGTGCTGAGCCTGATCTACGACGCGATGCTCGAGCAGGATGGTGAAGCGCTCCTCTATTTCCCCGTCTACAACTACACGGGCATGAGCCTCGATGCCGTGCACGAAATGCTCACGCATCCCCTCGCGCTCCCAGGCTTGAGCGATGGCGGCGCACACGTCGGCACCATTTGCGATGCCAGCTTCACGACGTTCTTGATGACGCACTGGGCCCGCGACCGCGCCCGCGGCTGCATCCCACTCGAGCGAATCATCCAGATGCAGGCTCACGACACCGCCCGCTTCATGGGTCTCACCGACCGCGGTCTGCTTGCACCCGGTCAACGTGCCGACATCAACATCATCGACTTCGACAACCTCGAGCTGTTGCACCCCACGATGGTCAAGGACCTGCCGGCAGGAGGCCAGCGACTGATGCAACACGCCACGGGCTATCTAGCAACGCTGGTCCACGGCGAGGTGATCGCCGAAGACGGGAAGCTCACGGGAGCCCGGCCGGGACGGCTGGTGCGTGCCGGGCGCTGAAAGATCATGAGAATCCGCAATCTCCTCGTCATTTTCGTCGCTCTATGGACTTTCTCGCTGCCGGGAAGAAGCTTCGTGGCGCAGGCCAGCGCCGACGGACCGACCATCATCCGCTTTGCTTCGCTGGCGCCTGCCGGCTCGGGGTTCCACAAGATCACGCAAGCTTGGAATCGGACTCTGAAGAAAGAGACCGAGGGCCGAGTGGTGCTGCGCCTCTATTCGGGCGGCAGCCAGGGTGACGAGCGAGACTTCGTCCGGAAGATCCGGGCGGGACAGATGGATGCCGCCGGCGTTTCGACCACGGGCCTCGGGATGGTCGCGCGTCCGGTTCTGGTACTGACCGCGCCCGGCTTGGTCACCGAGTACGACGAGCTCGTCCGGGCGCGAACCGCACTCAACGACCGCTTCGCCGCGCTCTTCGAGGAAGCCGGCTTCGTGCTTCTAAACTGGGGTGAGGCTGGCAAGAACCGCCTCTTTTCCGCCGAGGAGTTTGCCAAGCCCGAAGACCTCAAGTCACGCCGGCCGTGGGCTTGGAAAGACGATCCCGTGTTCGCGGAGCTCGTCGACGTCATCGGTGCGAATCCCGTTCGCATGGGCCTTCCGGAGGTTTATGGAGGTCTCCAAACGGGAATGGTGGACACGGTCCCCATCTCCGCGCTCGCTGCGGTGGCGCTCCAGTGGTACACGCGCCTCAACTACATGGCCGAGCAGAACTTGAGCATCATGATAGGCGGCGCGATACTCAAGAAAGAAAAGTTCGACGAGCTCTCCGAGCAGGATCAGAAAATTCTGATGGAGACGAGCGCACGCGCCGCCAAGGCCAATGACCAGCTGGTTCGACGCGACGACGCTCGCGCCTACGCGGCGCTCCTGGAAAGAGGCATCGTAGAAGTGGATCTCTCGGCCCATCAGGCCGAGTGGGACCGTGTCACGAAGCAGGCCCGAGAAAACCTGGTGGGTCGCGTCTACAGCAAGAGCTTGCTCGAAGCGGTCGAACGGATCGTGCGGGGCGAATGACCATGAAACGAACGAGCTCAGGTGCTCGACAGAAGCTTCCCGGTTCGCGCCATGCCTGCTAGAGCCTCCTGAGACATGACCCGCACGCGGCTTCTGATCTCGGCCCTACTCGCAGCAGTCGCCGGCGCGGGCTGCTGGCTAGGCGCAGGCGACCAGGCGCTCCGCGTCGTCGCAGTCAGTGACTCGTCGCAGGTCGAGCACGTCGAACGGCTCACCGATGACGAGCGGGCGCTCGAAGGGGCCCCGTGGGACACGACCACGGCGGCCTTCTTTCGAGGCGACCGAGCCTACGTGACGTTCGACCTCGGCGCGGTCCAGCCCATCGAGGCCGCGTATATTCAAGGTGACAACAACGATCGATTCATCTTGGAGGTTTCCGAGGATGGATCAACGTTCCGAACCGTGTGGACGGCGCCCCCCGTGGCCGGACCGGGGCAGCGCGGCCGATGGGAAAACGGGCTCGGCGGCCGGGGCCGCTTCGTCAGGCTTCGCGCACGCGGCGGCGACGCCTTCGTGACCGCCACCGAGCTTCAGCTCTTCGCGTCGAAGCCTGCGATTTGGCCGCCGATAATCCGAGCCCGGCTCGAGCCAGGCTCCTTTCTTTGGCCGAGGATGTCGCTCGGTCTGTTTGGCATCCTGGCCGTTCTCGCGGTGCTCCTCCACCGCCGCGACTCGAAGAAGCTAGTCTCCGGCGCCTGGTGGGGTGCGACCGGCATCGCCGGCGCCGCAGTAGTCTACTCGATCGCGGCGACCTGGCCGCCCGATTCGAGCGTCATCAACGCGTCCCGTGCGGTATCTGCCTTGGTGGCTTGTGCCGTCGTCCTTCGGCTCGGCTTTTGGCCCGCGCGGGCTCGGGCATCCTTGCTCACCGGGCTTCTGGCAGTGACGGCGTTCCTTTCGATTGCCACGTTCTACAACTTCGGTCGCCCGCAGTTTCACGACGCTGCCGCGCGCAGACCATCGTACGTTCACACATGGGACATGCGAGTCTATTTCCCAGCCGCCAAGTACTTCGATGAGCTGGGTTACGACGGCGTGTATCTCGCCAGCGTCAAGGCCTATGCAGACGACGTGCTCGGAGGCTCACTCGATCGAATCAAGAGCACGCAACTTCGTGACCTCCAGACCTACGAGATGAAGCGAGTCTCGGAGGTGTCCTCCGAGATCCATGCCGTCAAAGATCGTTTCTCTCCCGAACGATGGCGTGAGTTCAAGCAGGACATGTCTTATTTCTGGAACGCGATGGGCGGGCAAGCCTATCTCGGAAGCCTTCGCGATCATGGCGCCAATGCGACTCCTGCCTGGATGCTCGTGGCGCACGTGATTTACGGTTCGGCTGAAGCGAGCGAAGCGACCTTTCTTTGGGGCGCCCTGCTCGATCCGCTTCTTCTTCTGCTCTTCTTCGCAGTAGCATGGAGAACGTTCGGATTGCGGGTCGCGCTGGTTTGCCTGGTCGCGTACGGCGCTACGACCATCTATCAGTTTGGGAGCAACTGGGGCGGCTCGACGCTTCGAAACGATTGGATGGTTCTGCTCGGCTTGGGCGTCTGCGCGCTCAAAGCGGAGCGCTCGTTCTTGGCTGGGTTGCTCCTCGGCTGGAGCGCGATGATTCGAGCGTTCCCCGCGTTGGCGCTCGTATTTCTAGCCGTGCCGGTCGGATGGAAGCTGTTCTCGTCCTTGCGGGGCCCGAAGAGTGGCGTTCCCAACGAGCCCAGCGCATTTGCCGAGCTGTGGCCTTTGCTCAAGACCGCCGCGGGCGCCGCCGTGATCGCATTGGCGCTCGGTGCCCTGTCTACGAACAATTTCGGATTCGAAGAGTCCTGGGGCGTGTGGTCGGAAAAGATCGCGCTTCATGCCAACAAGCCCAACATCAACCACCTCGGCATCACTGCGTTGGTCGGCTACGAGAGGGATAACCTCGGGAGCGAGCTCCGTGCACGTGGAGAGGATCCGAGACAGTGGGGCCCCCTCACGGCGCGAACGGTCCAAGAACGACGCTGGGTGATCGTTCTTGGCATGATGATCTTCACCGTGCTCGCAGTGCTGGCCTGTCGAGGGGCCAGGTATTCCGACGCTGCCATCGTCGGGACCATGATGATTCCCGTCTACTTCTATCCGGCCAACTACTATTTGCACGTCATATTCCTGTGGCCGCTGCTCGATGCAGCTTGGAGAAGCAAAGGGGAGGTCGGTCGGCACTGGGCCTCGATCGCCGCCGTGGTGCTGGGATGCTGTGCTCTGCAGTGGTTCGGCTGGCTGATTCCGGGCCAATACGGTCAGTTCCTGTTCTGGAGTGGTACGCTGCTCGTCTTGATCCTCGTGCTCTTGCTTCTATCCCTCGTCGGCCCGGCAGGACGGCTACGCCCATCGCAATGACGTGCTCGGCGTTGGGCGCCCGGCCGAAGCGCCCTTATACTCGGGCTCGATGCACACGGTCGTAGCGCCCATGCAGGGCCTCGTAGCTCGGCTCGCCGTTCGCGAAGGCGACGTCGTGAAGAAAGGGCAAGCGCTCGTCATCCTCGAAGCGATGAAGATGGAGCACGTCGTCGCGGCCGATTGCGCGGGCATGGTTCGATCCATCGTCGTGCGGGCGGGGGAGACCGTCTCGAAGGGCGAGCGGCTTCTCCAGCTCGAGCAGACCAAAGCGAAAGACGAAGCAACGAGCCCCGTGGGCGAGCATGATGATCGCGAAAGTCGCGCCGACCTCGAAGCGCTGCGTGCTCGCCTCGCGATTGGTTCCGACGAGAACCGCCCCGAGGCCGTGGCGCGCCGTCGAAAGACCGGTCGACGAACGGCACGGGAAAACCTGGCCGACCTCGTCGATCCCGGCACGTTTGTCGAATACGGCGCGCTCGTCATCGCGGCGCAGCGTCAGCGGCGTTCGGTGCAGGAGCTGATCGCGAAGACTCCGGCCGATGGCCTCGTCGCGGGAATGGGCGACGTGAACGGTGCCTCGTTCCCCGATGCCGAGACTCGCACCA
>DATIUW010000106.1:0-68587 GCA_035466435.1 Polyangiales bacterium
CGGGACTATCTTCCCCGAGTTCGATTGTCGCGACGTGTTGCGGGAAGCGGCACGTGCCGCGGGCATCAGCGCACACCGCGCCAGCAAGCTCAGCATCTACGACTTCCGTCATGGGCGAGGCACGGAATGGGGCAGGACCGGCAACCTGATCGGTATCGCCTACCTGATGGGCCACAAGCACGTCACGACCACCAAGGAGTACCTTCACTCCAATCTCGAGGAGGCTCAGTCGGTGTTATTTCGCACCAGTTTCTTCACCAGTCCCGCCGAGGCCGCTCCGACTACGGAAGAGCTCATCGCGCAAGCTGCTGAAATGATTGGGTGCGGAAGAGAGGACTCGAACCTCCACGGGTATTACCCCACTAGATCCTTAGTCTAGCGCGTCTGCCAGTTCCGCCACTTCCGCAAGAAAGCAGGGGCCGGAAAGTAATCAAGCGGCGGCTTGTGTCAAGGTGGCAACTGACGGCGGTGTGTACGCTGCGGGTGGGCCCTTCATCCCCACCCCGCCACCCCCACGCGAGCGCCTGAGTCTAGCGCGTCTGCCAGTTCCGCCACTTCCGCAGGAAAGCGGGGGCCGAAAAGTAATCAAGCTGCGGCTTGTGTGAAGGCGGCAACCGCCCCCTGGGTACTGGGCAGCGAGTGGCCCCTTCACACGGCCTTCGGCCGGCGGTTCGTTCCGCCCGACCACCCGTGGGGCCTTCAAACGAAGCTGGTCGGAACTTTGCTTGCGCTCACCACGAGCTGCCGAGCGGCTTCGACGAATCGAACGATGGTCGGCAGATGCCCGCGGCCTAGCTTGAGCTTGCCCTCCATCAGTCCCTTGATCGGATCCAGCTTGCCTTCGATGACCTCTTGCCAGCGCGTGTACGAAGCCACGAACGTGAACTCGGCGGCGCCGGAGCGGTCAGCCCCTTCCACGTAGGTGGCGGCACGGCATTCGCCGCCATGGACATCCAGCACGATTCCTGCGTCTCGTGGCAGACCGATGGTCGGGTCTGCAAGCACGATGATCGCCACGGTCCCAAACGTCCAGCACTTGCCGGCGTCTCGGTATGCGGGGTTGTTGTTCAGCGCGGTGCGGTAGGCTTCAGCCCACTCCGCGGAAGGGAATCGATGCACAAGCGAACTCCATGCCCGGCCCGGGTTCGCCTCCTTAGCGTGGAGCGTCGGCCCGTGCAACGGCGGCATGCTAAGAGCCTCACCGTGCGTGTGCTTCATTCGGCGCTTCTCGAGCGCCATGGCTTCCGCCATGGCTTTGCAACTCGCGTCGGCGGTGTCAGCGCGGCGCCTTTCGACACGCTCAATCTCGGCTTTCACTTGGGCGATGACGATGACGCAGTCCGGCAAAACCGCCTTCGCTTCGTCAGAAGCCTCGGTCTTTCAATCGAGCAGCTCTTCGAGCAGCGGCAAGTCCATGGAAACGAGGTTCGAGAGGTAACGAGCTCGGACGACACCGAAGAGATCCAGAACCGGGAAGGCGATGCGCTCGTCGCGCGCGACGTTGGGATTGCCGTGGCTGCGCGCACCGCCGACTGTGTTCCCGTGCTGCTCGCCCATCCGCCGAGCGGAGACGTTGCCGCGGTGCATGCAGGATGGCGCGGCGCCGTGGCGGGTGTCGTAGGCCGGGCTGTCGTGGCGATGAAGCAGCCGCCCGCCGAGCTCGTCGCGGCGATCGGCCCTCACATTCGCGTCGGCGCATTCGAAGTCGGCGAGGAGGTTGCGCGCGAGCTCGAGCTCGCTTCGAAGCGGCGCCCGGTCGTCGAGCGAGGGGCTGACAAGCCCCACGGCGATCTCGCGGCGCTCATCCGGCTACAACTCCTCGATCGGGGCCTTCCATCGACTGCCATCGATGATGTGGGCGGCTGCACACACGATGAGCCGGACCTGTTCTTTTCGCATCGGCGTGACCGCGGGAAGACGGGCCGGCATCTGTCGGTGATCGTCGCCCGCCCGTCGCGCTGAAGTCTCGGCGCGGCATTCCAAGGGTCGCTCGGATTGGCGCTTCATGCTATTTCCCGTCCGTGGCGGACTTCGCCAAGACCAAAGCCGGAGTCGATGCCTCCGAAAAGAAAACCCTAGGCCAAGGGCTCTTCCGCAAGTGTGACGAGTGCGGCGATGCGGTGAAGAAGCAGGACTTCGAGCGGAACCTCGAAGTTTGTCCGGCCTGCGGGTTTCACTTCCACTTGCCAGCAGAGCGCTGGATCGAGGTCCTCACCGACCCAGGGACTTGGGCGGCTCTCGACACCGATTTGGTATCCGCCGATCCAATCGGCTTCGTCGATTCGAAGCCCTATCCGGAACGGATCGAGGCGGCCCGCAGGTCGACCGGCGTCAACGACGCAATCTTGGCAGGCGCAGCCCGCATCGACGAGCGACCGATTCAGCTCGGTGTGTTCGTGTTTCGCTTCATGGGCGGCTCGATGGGCTCGGTCGTCGGTGAGGTCATCACCCGGATGATGGAGCGCGGCGTGGAGCACCAGCACCCCGTGGTCCTGCTCTCGTGCTCGGGCGGGGCGCGTATGCAGGAGGGGTCCTTGTCGTTGATGCAGATGGCCAAGACCGTCGCGGCTCGGGCTCGTCTACGTGATGCAGGCGTCCCCTTCATCAGCGTGTTGCTCAATCCGACGACCGGTGGCGTGGCCGCGAGCTTCGCGCTGCAAGGAGACGTCAACATCGCCGAGCCGGGGGCACTGATTGGGTTCGCCGGGCCTCGAGTCATCGAGGACACGATTCGCGAAAAGCTTCCCGATGGATTCCAGCGCGCCGAGTTCCTGTTGGAGCACGGCATGATCGACATGATCTCCACACGTCAGAACATGCGCCGCAACGTCGCGCGCATGGTCGAGTATCTGGCAGGGTGACGCGGTACCAGGAAGCGCTCCGCTGGCTCTACGGATTGGAGTCCGGCGGTATCAAGCTCGGGATCGAGCGCACTGCCGAGGCCGCCGAGCTACGCGGCCATCCGGAACGCGCTCTTCGCCACGTGCACGTGGCGGGCACCAATGGAAAAGGCAGCGTCGCTGCCATGCTCGAATCGACCTTGCGTGCAGCGGGGTACCGGACGGGATTCTTCTCCTCGCCTCACCTGCAGCGTTACGTCGAGCGCATCCGGATCGGCGGGCGTCCCATCTCCGAGCGTGAGGCCGCCGCGCGTATCGAGGATCTCCGGGCCGATACCCGCCTGCCCCCGCTGTCATTCTTCGAGTTCACGACGCTGCTCGGGTTCGAGGCGTTTCGGGATGCTCGATGTGACGTCGTCGTGCTCGAGGTCGGGCTCGGAGGCCGCCTCGATTCGACTAACATCGTCTCGCCGGAGGCGTGTGTCATCACGAGCATCGGTCTCGAGCATCAACGGATTCTCGGCGATACACTCGCCAAGATCGCCCGTGAAAAGGCCGGTGTCATCAAGCCAGGCGTCCCGTGCGTCGTCGGTGCGCGCGGCAAGAGCGTTCGCCGCGCGATCAGCTCGAAAGCTCGCGCGGTCGGTGCGCCGGTGCGCTGGATCGACAGGGACTTTGGGAGCGCCCGGCACGAGGGCTCCCTGTCGGTACGGGTAGGAGAGCAAACCTGGGACGACCTCCGCCTCGGGCTACGGGGAGGCTACCAGGCAGACAACGCCGCGTGCGCGATTGCGACCCTATGCGAGCTCAGGCAACGCGGCTTCTCCGTATCCGACGCAAACATTCGCGAGGGGCTCGAGCGGGTGAAGTGGCCAGGCCGCCTCGAATCGATCCCTGGCCGGCCGGCCTTCTTGTTTGACGCTGCTCACAACGCAGCAGGCTGTGAGACGCTCGCCTTCCATCTCGAGGAGCTCGCGTTTCCGGGCCGCGTCGTGCTTCTATTCGGTGCGATGCGAGACAAGGATCACCGCCGCATGCTCGCTTCCTTCGACGGGCTCGTAGAGCGCCGCCTCTATGCTGCGCCCCCGATTCCGCGCTCCGAGAGGCCGGAGCGCCTCGCAAAAATCCGCGCGGGAACGACCTGCAGAAGCGTCCGCGACGGCGTGGCGCGTGCCAGACGCGCGGCGGGCCCCGAAGGTCTCGTGGTCGTGGCCGGCTCGATATTTTTGGTGTCGGAGGCCCGCGCGATCGTCAAAAACGTTCGGACCGATCCTCCCATCGCAATGTGACGGCTTCTGCGCTACAAGTGCGCCGATGAGTGTGTTCTTGAAGGCCTGTCGGCGGGAGCCGACTCCCTACACGCCGATCTGGATCATGCGGCAAGCCGGGCGCTACCAGCCGGAATATCGCGCGCTCCGAGAGCGGGTGAGCTTCATCGAGCTTTGTAAGACGCCCGAGCTCGCATGCGAGGTGACGGTGCGAGCGGTGGATCAATTGGGCGTGGATGCGGGGATCATCTTTGCCGACATTCTCTTGATTCTGGAGCCGCTGCAGATCGGATTCGAGTTCACCGACGACCGCGGGCCTAGAATCATGAATCCGATTCGCAACGCCGCGCAGGTCGATCGCATTCCGGAGCGCATCGATGCGGCCGAATCGTTGCGGTACGTGATGGACGCGATCCGCACGACCGAGAAGGAGCTCACGGTGCCGCTCATCGGTTTTGCCGGCGCTCCCTTTACCTTGGCTTCGTATGCGATCGAGGGGGGTGGTTCCAAGGACTACTACGAGACCAAGAAGATCATGTACGGTGACGAAGGACTGTGGAATGCGTTCATGACGAAGCTCTCCGCAGCGATTGCCGACTACCTGAGGGCGCAGATCGATGCGGGCGCGCAAGCGGTTCAGCTCTTCGATAGCTGGATCGGCTGTCTTTCTGCTGCGGACTATCGCCGTTACGTTCTCCCGCACACTAGAGCGATCTTCGATGCGCTGCCCGAGGACACGCCAGCCATTCACTTCGGCACCGGAAATCCTGCGCTCTATCCCGCGATGCGGGAAGCTGGCGGAGACGTGATCGGAATCGATTGGCGCATCTCCATCGACGAAGTTTGGTCGGTCCTCGGCGACGGTGTCGGTCTCCAGGGCAACATGGACCCGGCAGCCCTGCTCACTTCACCGGAAGTATTGCGGGCGCGCGCCTCCGAGGTGTTGCAAAGCGCAGCCGGCCGCCCGGGCCACATCTTCAATCTCGGCCACGGCATCATGCCGCAAGCCACGGTCGATCAGGCCCGCACCCTGGTCGATCACGTGCATGAAGCCAGCCAGCGTTAGTTCTTGCGAACGCCGATGAAGTGGAAGGTGAGGCCGAACGTGCCCGTCATCTGCCGGCCGAGAATCCATGACTGGAATCGAGCACCGGTGTTCGGATCATCGCCTCGAAGCGAGATGCCGACGAAGCTCCAATCGACGGATCCGACCAAGGACATCCAACGGATGAGCGGGATCCGAATACCTACGCCACCCGTTGCGACGATGCCTCCATTGTCCACGTTGGTCAACCCGTACGGATTGCCGTTTAACAACTTCGCGAAACCGAGATCGACTCGGAACATGATGTGCACGTAGGGGATGCGAATCGTGGGTTGAAACTCGAGACCCGTCTTCATGAGCTTGTACTGATCGTAGTTGGCCTGACGATAGAACCAGCCGAGGAAAAACGGGCCGCCGAAGGCCGTGCCGACGGCAAAGCCTCCTTCGAGCCCTTTGACGCGAGGCGCATTGGGGACGTTGCTGAGACTCAGGCTTCCAAAGTTGTCCGGATCGTAACCCGACGGTCCCAAGAAGCCCTCGATCCAAAGCCAGCCCTGCACCTTTCTGTAGTACGGCCCTCGCTCGTCTTCTTCCTTCTTGGGCGCTTCGGCCGCTGCTTCCGGTTCTGCTTCGTCGACCGTGCCCACCTCGTCCTGCGCCGAGGCGGTGTTTCCGAACACGAGCAACCCCGCGATTATCCAAATTGCATGCCTCATGAGCTCTCTCCCCATCTGGAATTCGCGCCCGCGGAATGCTTCTTGCAAATCCCGCGCCCGACCGCTTTCATCGCCCACGGACCATAACACAGGAGCGCGAAGCACGTGAGATCCGGGACGCCACGAAATACTTTCAAGCCGTGGCGCAAATTGTTCGCGTATCCGAGGGGTTTCGAAGCTTCGGTTTCCGGCAATCGTGTGACGCTGCTCCACGACGGTGAGCAGGCGCTCCCGGCGATGCTCGAGGCAATCGCGGAGGCAGAGCACGAAATCCTCGTGGAGATGTATTGGTTCGGATCCGATCGGACCGGGCGCCGGTTTGCAGACGCGCTGAGCATGCGAGCCGCAGAGGGCGTTCGCGTGCGTGTCCTCTACGACGCCGTAGGAAGCATTCAAAGCGACGGTCGGATGTTCGCGCGGATGCGTGACGCGGGCTGCGAGGTCGAGGAATACAATCCGATCGCGCCCTGGAGAGCGCGCTTCCGGATAGGCGTCGTCAACAATCGCGATCATCGCAAGCTGCTGGTGGTCGATCGCCGCGTGGGCTTCACCGGAGGCGTCAACCTGGGTGATGAATGGGCTCCTTTGGAGGAGGGAGGTGGGGGCTGGCGTGACGATACGGTTCGTATCGAAGGACCGGCAGTCGAGCAGATGCGTCACATCTTCGAAGCAGGATGGCGCCGTACCGTGGAGCCTTCCACGGCCGGTGAGCCGCCGGTGCGTCCGTCGCTCGAGGACGGCGACGGCAGCGGCAGCCGCGTTTTGGTCTTGGCGAATCAACATCCAGGTGAACGTCGCGCCATACGGCAGGCCTATCTGAGCCGCATCCAAGAGGCGAAACGGTCCGTGTGCATCACCAACAGTTACTTCGTGCCCGACGGCCAGATCCAGCGCGCGCTCGCAGATGCGGTCGCGCGCGGCGCGGCGGTCCGGATCATCGTGCCCGGCAAGAGTGACGTCACGGCCGTCTGGCACGCGGCCCGCAAGCTCTATGGACGTCTCTTGAAAGCCGGGATTGTCCTTTACGAGTGGCAGGGCTCGATGCTCCACGCCAAGACGGCGGTCATCGACGGCCGTTGGTGCACGATTGGCACCTACAATCTCGATTCACGGTCCTTGCGCTTCAATTTGGAGGTAGTGGCCACCATCGAGGACGCCGAGGTGGCCCATGCCATGGAGCAGCGTTTCCAAGCGGATCTGGCGAACGCCAAGCCGGTGTCATACGAACGATGGAGGCGTCGCCCCCTGTCGGCACGGATGCTAGACGATTTCTTTCATCGCTTTCACAAGTTGCTGTGACGTGGAACGCAAGCCCCGACACATCTATCTCGATCCCCTCGATGCCGTCTGGTTGACGGTCGCGAAACGCATCGGCTTTCGAGTCGAGCGATCGACGGAGGTCTATGCATCGACCGATGGAATGGGCCGGATGATCATCGGGCACCCTGGCACGCTCGACCCCGATGACTGCCTCGCCCAGATGATCCTGCACGAGCTCTGTCACTCGCTGATCGAAGGGCCGCGAAGCCTCGGTGTCGTCGACTTCGGCCTCGACAACGAGAGCGAGCGCGACGTGCAGCGCGAGCACGCATGCCTCCGGCTCCAGGCGTGGCTCACCGCCAAATACGGCCTGCGCCGGGTGCTCGCGCCCACCACCGACTTCCGGGGCTACTACGATCAGCTTCCGGCCGATCCGTTGGCCGACGACGACGAGGACGACCCTGCAGTCGCCCTCGCCCGGGCAGGCGCTGCTCGCTCGGAACGGTCTCCGTGGGCGCCGCATCTGCGCCAGGGCCTCGAGGCGACCGCCAGAATCATCGAGGCCGTATCCGAGCTGGGGGCCGCCGATCCCTCCGGCCCGCAGCTCCCTATCTGGGCGGAATTCGAGCGTTAGCGCGCGGGCGCTCCCCCTGAGCCGCACCCCCGGCTGGCACCCCCCCTCTCGCGTGGTATACGAGCGCCCGCTTCTCCGGAAGCCGGGCGTCGTTTCGGCCCCGAAATCATACACATCTCCTGGCTCGATCAGGCGTTCCGGTGCCCTTCGGGGTTGTTCGCCTGGGGAGATGGCAGCGCAACCGAAAGGAGAAACGAGCAATGGCTCAACCTACCCACGAGATCCAGGAGGCGCCCGAGTTGGCGGCTCTCGGTGGTCCCGAAGTCGCTTCGGGCGATCTTCCAATCGGCCTCAGGGCCCTCATCGATGCCGGCGTGCATTTCGGTCACCAGACCAAGCGCTGGAACCCGCGGATGCGCCCCTACATCTACGGCGCCCGCAATGGCATTCACATCATCGACCTCGATCAGACCGCCGAGCTCTTCAAGCGTGCCTACAACTTCGTCGGAGATGCAGTCGGACGCGGCGGGCACGTGCTCTTCGTCGGCACCAAGCGTCAGGCCGCCGAGGTCGTCCGTGAGGAAGCCACGAGGGCAGGGCAGTTCTTCGTGACTGGCCGCTGGCTGGGTGGAACGCTCACCAACTTCCGCACGATGAAAGGGGGCATCGAACGCCTTCGCGACATCGAGCAACAGGTCGAAGACGGCACCATCAATGTCCTCCGCAAGAAGGAAGCGCTGTCGCTTCGTCGTGAGGCGGAGAAGCTCGAGAAGTACCTCGGCGGCATCAAGATGATGAACAGCCTCCCGTCCGTGCTCTACGTGGTCGATCCCCAGAACGAGCACATCGCCGTGAGCGAGGCTCGCAAGCTCCACATCCCCATCGTGGCGCTCACCGACACGAACTGCGACCCCGACCTGATCGACTTCGTCATTCCCGGCAACGACGATGCGATTCGCTCGATCAAGCTGATCACCTCCCGAATCGCCGATGCGTGCATCGAGGGTGGTCAGAGACATCGCGAGTTCTTGCAGCACGAAGGCGCCCAGGCGCCGTCAGCGGCCAGCGAGGGGGTCCAGGTCGAGTTCGCGCGCAAGCGCGGCTCGGCGCCCGCAGCTCCGGAAGGAAACGAATGATGGCCGAAATCACTGCATCCATGGTCAAGTCACTTCGCGATCGTACTGGCGCCGGCATGATGGCGTGCCGGGATGCGCTTCGCGAGACCGAAGGAGACGAGGAAAAGGCAATCGAGATCATTCAGAAGAAGGGTCTCAGCAAAGTCGCCAAGAAAGCGGGCGCCATTGCAGGGGATGGCCTGGTTCACGCCTACATCCACGGTGCGGGGCGGGTAGGTGTCCTCGTCGAGGTCAACTGCCAGACCGACTTCGTGGCGCGCAACGAGGACTTCCGGCAGTTCGTCGAGGAGACTGCGATGCAGATCGCCGCGGAGGCGCCGCTGTTCGTGAGCGAGGACGACATCCCGGAGAACGAGCTCCTCGCCCAGACGGCGATCTTCCGAGGGCAGATCGAAGAAGAAGGCAGACAGACCGGAAAAGAGAAGCCGGCTGCGGCCGTCGAAAAGATCGTCGAAGGCAAGCTCGCCAAGTGGAAAAAGGACGTCTGCCTTCTCGATCAGCAGTCGATCATGGGTGACGAGAAGACGATTCGTCAGCGCATGGAAGAGCTCAGCGCCAAGATCGGCGAAAAGATCAACGTGCGACGCTTCACTCGATACGAGCTCGGCGAGGGGATCGAGAAAAAGAAATCAGACCTCGCGGCAGAGGTGACCGAAGCGCTAAAAGGCTCTTGAATCATGTCGAACGGGGCGAAGCTCACGCGGGTGCTGCTGAAGCTGTCGGGGGAGGCGCTTTCGGGCGGCTCCTCCGGGGAGAGCATCGACCCCACCATTCTCACGGCGATCAGCGAAGAGCTGGCTGAAGTTCACGCGAGCGGATGCCAGATCGGCATCGTCATCGGAGGCGGCAACATCTTTCGTGGCCTCAAGGGCAGCGCAAGCGGCATGGATCGCACCGCTGCCGACCACATGGGCATGTTGGCCACGGTCATCAACGGCATCGCGCTGCAGGATGGTCTGGAGAAGGCCGGAGTGAATACCCGCGTCATGAGCGCCTTGGAGATCAAGGCCGTGTGCGAGCCTTACATTCGCCGCAGAGCCGTCCGACACCTCGAGAAGGGCCGCGTCGTGATCTTCGTGGCGGGAACGGGGAATCCGTACTTCTCGACGGACACGGCCGCCGCCCTTCGGGCGATGGAGATACGGGCCAACGCCCTGTGCAAGGCCACCAAGGTCGAGGGGATCTACGACAAAGATCCGACGAAGCATCCCGATGCGATCATGGTGCGGAGGCTCAGCTACGACCAGTTCTTGATGGAAAGAGTGGGCGTCATGGACGCCACGGCCGTGGCCCTATGTCGCGACAACGACCTGCCGATCCGCGTATTCAAGCTGGGCCAGCCCGGCAACATTAAACGGGTTGTCATGGGCGAAGACGTCGGTAGCCTAGTGACGGCCGAGGGCTGATTTCCCCTCGACGCGAGGAACCGATGCTCAACGAGACACTGGAAGAGCTGAACGCATCCATCGACAAGGCACACGAGTCGCTCAAGCGTGACCTCGCCAGGATTCGCGCCGGGCGCGCCAACCCCGCCATCCTGGACGGGGTTCGCGTCGAGTACTACGGCACACCGACGCCCCTCAAACAGCTTGCCTCGATTTCGGTTCCCGAACCTCGGATGATCATGCTCAAGCCTTTCGATCGGAGCCAGATACAGCCCATCGAAAAAGCGATCATGGAGGCGCAACTCGGTCTCAATCCGTCGAATGACGGTGAGCTCATTCGAGTTCCGATGCCTCCGCTGACCGAGGAGCGGCGCAAAGACTTGGTGAAGGTCGCACGCAAGTCGGGCGAGGAATGCAAAGTGGCAATCCGAAAAGCCCGCCACGATGCCAAAGACATGATCGACAGCCTCCAAAAGGAAGGCGAAGTGGGCGAAGACGATGCCGAGCGCGCGCGCAAGGAGCTCGAGGAAATCGTCAAAAACGGCACGAACAAGGTCGACGAGATCGTCGGCAAGAAAGAAGCCGACATTCTAGAGGTCTGAGCGAGCCGGTGCTCAGAACGGCCTTCCGAAGCTCACGTAGAACGTGGCGCCGCCGCCTGCGTCGAACCCGTATGCGAAGCCGAATCGCAAGGACAGGGGCTCGGTGTATCCGATCGTGAAGTCCATCAGTAGCTCGAGACCAGCGCCTTTTCGAAAGCTGCCGAAGTCGAGCGGCCCGAAGTACGCATTTCCGTAGTCGAAGAACACGAGTCCGTACATTCGGTCGAAGAACAGCGGGACCGTTCCCGGGCCGCGAAGCACTCGGGTCAGCGGGAACCGGTATTCGGTCTGAAGGAGCTGAAAGCGATCGCCAAATATGGAGAAAGCCGGGTAGCCGCGCAGTGCCACGCCGCCCTGCTCCGCGAAGTTGACGAGCTGATCGAACAGCGACGTCTCCGGAAAGCCCCCCAGCGAGAAGATTCCACGCTCTCCGCGGCTGTCCTCACCCGCTCCGCCTCCGTATCGAAACGCCAGCACGTGGTGCTGCGCCCATGGCATTTCGATGAAGCGCCTGATGAACCACGATGCGCGAATACTTTCGAATTGGCTGCCAATCGACGGATGCGCGAAGAAAATCGAGGCTCCGAGGGTGCGCCCTTCCGATGGCGTGTAGTCGTAGAGATGCTGACGCGCATCGTTGTACGACCAGGAGAGACCGATGTCGGCGTTGAGGCCGGTCGCGGGCAGGATGGGAGGCCCATAGTTCGGATCGAGGGTGCCTTCGAACGCGGACAAGGAGCGCGTCCACGTGAGCCCATAGCTCGCGCTGATTCGATTCGCGTGAAAAGAGCGCGGGATGACGTAGCCCACCGTCAACCGGCCCCCGTAGGCGTCTTCGACGTTAGGCTGCCTTTGTCCGTTGACGACGAAGCCGCCCCGTGGGGTGACTCGGCGAAAGAACGAAAGCGAAAGATCCGGTGGCAGGCGACGAAGCGTGTAACGAAGGTCGGCGTTGACATAGCCTTCGGTGAGACTGACTCCGAGCCGGGCGAAAAAGTCGTGAAACTGTGCTGCATCTTCCCCTCGGGTGAAGATTCCGAGCTGACGCCCGAATGCGTCCTCCTCCAGGTCTAGCCCCCAGAATCGCGGATAGAGAGTTCGCGCCGCGACATAGCGATCCGGCGAGTCGGGGAGCAGCGTATCGGCGTCACTCGGCGGCGGGCGATCGTCGACGTAGGGCGCGGCCGGACGATCATGGTCCGACTCGAGCTCGAGCAGGTAGATGTCGTAGCCACGGCTGGTGTAACCGATGTAAGCGAGGTGCGTTCCATCAGGCGACGGCGCAGGTGTATATGCGCCGGAGACCACGTTGGTAATCTGCGTGATCTCGCCGGAGCCTGGCTCCCAGGCATGGATGTTCGCGATGCCCGTGCGATCGCTCGAAAAGTAGAGGCGGCTTCCATCCGGCGACCAAGCGGGCCCGGTGTCCAGCGCCCGGTCGTGGGTGACCTTCACAATCTCTTTCGATGCGAGATCGATCACGTGGATGTCGCGATACCCTCCTTTGCGCCAGGCGCTGTATGCCACTTTGGTGCCGTCGGGGGAGAAGCGCGGCGTATACACCTGTTCGAATCGGTCGCTTGGAACGAGTAATTCTTGGGTGCCTTCGATGTCGTCCAGCCGGGCAACCCAAAGGGTTTGCGTGCTGGAATCGTTGCGAACGTACGTGACGAGACGCCCGTCCGGAGAGATGTCGGGGTAGCGCGCGCGAAGGCCCCGAGTGATCCGCTCGCGCTTCCACACGCCTCGGGGATCGAAGCGGAATAGATCGTAGTACGTATAGATGTTGGTCCTGTATGCATCGAGGGATTCGAAATAGAGGTCTCCGTCGGGATGCACCACGGGGTAGCTCTCCCCAGCGCTCCGCGCGATCCGCTCGACGTCGTTCTCCTCGTCCAGCTCGAGCGCTCGAATTTGAGCGTCGCTTCGGCCGTCGCTCACGTAGTAGATCAGCCTTCGGTCATCTGCGAATCGCAATCCACGTACCGTCTCGCCATGAAACGTCAGCCGGCGGCCCGCCTTGATTCCTCTCGCCCGGACGCTCGCTTGCACCTCGTCGTAGTGTCGGTGCATGTCTTCGATCCACAGATCGTACAGCTCCGCAAAAGTCTTTCCGGTGAGGCGCTTCCCCATGCGATTGACGCTGAACGGAATCGCACGACGTCCGTACCACTCGGTCATCTCCGTGATGATCTCCTCACCGTAACGGTCGACCAGCCACTGTATGAAGCGCGAACCATACAGGTACCAGATGTCTCCGTGAGGCCAGTAGTCGGTTCGATTGTTCAGGGTATCGAAGTGCAACAGGTTGTTCTCCAAGAATGCCATCCGCATGTACATCTCGAACTGCGTAGAGCGCATGCGGCCCCCGGCCGTTTCACTCGACTCCAGATATGTCGCGATGCCTTCGATGATCCATCGCGGTTGCAAGGCATTGGGCGCCCATATCTTTCCGAAGATCTGATTGAAGATTCGGGGTAGGCCCCCGATGTTGTCGAGATGCAGGATGTGAGCGTGCTCGTGGGTGACCAGGATTGTCAGCCAGTCATCGAAGTCGCCGAGCACCGACAGGTCGCTCGGTGCACCGACGAAGAGGCGGATTACGTTGTAGGGCACGGCCGTGGCATTGCCGTTCGCCGTGTCGACCTCGTCGGTGAGAACGATTTGGACTCGCCTCTGCGGCCGGTGTCCGAAGATCGGCGCGAGCCGCTCGTGAGTCCGTTCCGCGATTCCGAGGACCCGCCGGGCGACCAGGGCCAGGGGCTCCGGATAGCTGACTTCGAAGTGCTCGCTCTGGACGGTCCGCCAACGCCTGCCCAGGTCCTTGGTCTGAGCCGCCGCCGGAATCGCCCCCAAAAGCGCCAGCAAGCAAGCGATTGCAGGCGCTGCGCGGGCCATCTCCGCCCTTCTAGCACGGGCTCCGAGGGCACCCCCAACACTCGGGGGATCCCCGACTTTCCGTCAAAGGCTTGACCGCATGCATCGCCACCTCCTAGCCTTAACCCTGATTGGGGGGCGTCGGTTTCGCTACAATGGGGTCTGAGCGAGGGGAGCTGGTGATCGAGGGTTTGACGTTGCCACTGGCGCTGCGTTTCATCTCAGGGAAGTATCAGGGAGGTGAGTTTCCGCTTCCCGAGGCCGGCGAGATCGTCATCGGACGTTCCAGCGAGCTCGACATGGTCCTCGTCGAAGACATGGTGTCGCGGCGGCACGCCAAGATCTCCGTCCACCACGGCGACGTCTACTTGGAGGACCTCGGCTCGACCAACGGCAGCTTCGTCAATGGCGAGAAGATCACGCGGACCAAGCTCGCCGAGGGCGATCGCATTCTGATCGGAACCAGCATCATCAAGGTGGTTGCCTCGGACGGCTCCAGCTCGGTGCAGGACGCCCAAGCCAAGATGGACGCCGCTGCGAGCGCGCGTCCGTCGGCGGCCAAGACGATGACCGGCTCCATCGCCGAAGTAGCGTTGCCGGACCTCCTTCAGCTCTTTTCCGCCTCGAAGAAGACGGGCGTCTTGCAGATTACGACCATGACCGACGTCGGCTCGATTTACCTCGAAGACGGGCGAGTGCGGTTTGCCGTCGTCAACGGCGATGAATCGGTACCTCCCGAGAAGGCCTTCTATCGGATCCTGGTCTGGGACAAGGGCACGTTCGATCTCCTGCCGAAGGTAGAACGGGAATTTCCCGAAGAGATTCAGAGTAGCATCGAGGGACTCCTGATGGAGGGAATGCGGCAGCTCGACGAGATCCGCCGACTCGGAGATGCGCTGCCGCCTTTGCAGTCGCGGATCGTGCTCCCCATGCCTCTCGACAAGCCGCTGCGTGACGCGTCACCCGAAGAGCTCGACGTGATCCAGCTCGCCCTGAACCACGAGACGCTGGCCGACATGATGAATCACAGCGGCAAACCCGATCCCGATGTGGCCGAGCTCGTCGTTGCGTTGCTCGAAAAAGGATATCTCGTCGCCGACTGAGTGAGCCCGCGCGACCGTCAATCAGGGCCTCCGTGCAGGGGGGGACCTTCTTGACACTCCCGGGGGGCAAGGTTACTACGCCGCGTCCGCCGCGGCCGAGATGCTGAACTTTGTTGCCCAAAACTCACATCATCATTCCCTGCTACAATGAAGCCGAGCGTCTGCCCCGAAACGAGCTGCTCGGATTTCTCGAAGCCAATTCCTGGGTCACCATGGGGTTGGTCAACGATGGGAGCACAGACGACACGATTGGGCTGCTCGAGGAGCTGCAAGCGAAGCACCCCGACCGCATCGACGTCCACGACCTGAGCCCAAACGTGGGCAAAGCCGAGGCCGTACGTCGGGGCGTGCTTGGCACGGTAGGCCGCGACTTCGATTGGATTGGCTATTTGGACGCCGATTTCTCGACTCCGCCAGAGGCCTTCGAAGCCATGCTGGGCGCCGCGGCGCCACAGCATCGAGTGCTCGTCGGTTCGCGCGTGCTGCGCGCTGGGGCGAACATAGAGCGCAGCACCTCTCGGCACTACGTCGGCCGCGTCTTCGCGACCGTCGCTTCGGTCACCCTACACATGTCACTCTACGACACGCAGTGCGGAGCCAAGCTCTTCGAGCGCGGCATCGTGCCCGAGTTGTTCTCAGAGCCTTTTCTGACCCGCTGGCTCTTCGATCTAGAGCTGCTGATGCGGTTGCGGAAGCTCGTGGGACCCGAGGAGTTCGAGAAGATCGTGTACGAGCACCCGTTGAGTCAGTGGATCGAGAAGGGCGACTCACGCATCCGCGTCCGGGATGCATTTGCCGTGCCCTATGATCTCATGCGCATTCGTCATGCCTATCGATGATTGAGGTCTCGCACGGCGAGCTGAGAAGGTGAATCGGCCAAGATGAAGCTTCGTGAGATTTCGTGGCCACGCGCCATCCAGCTAGCATCCGGCGTCGCGCTCATCAGCACCGCCGCGATGAGCGTCACTTTTTGCGTGAATCTGCTGCTGATTGACGACCCGACGAAGCTTTTCACCGGCAACAAGCTGGCTGCGGCCGAACGCAACTGGTTCACCGTCTCGATGCTCGCGAGCTTCGTCGTCCCGTGGCTCGTCGCAGCACCGTGGTCGATGAGGAAACCCTTCGCGGAAGTGTCAGCTTCGGTTTGGCGCTGGGGGCATCGAGTTGCGCCACTGATCCTCTTCGGCGCCGCCGCTCCCATGCTCGATCGTGCTGCATATTCGAATGATCCAATCACGACCCTGCTGTGGACTCTAATCGTCGGACTGCTCGCCGCATCGTTGTTCCAGCGTGCCTTCGACGAGGGCAGACTAGGCGTCAAGCTTTCCTCACCTCTCGAACGAAGCAGAGCTTGGGACTGGCTGCCTCCGACGCTGGTCACGGTCGCATGCGTCTTGCTTTTCGCGCACTTCGCCGTGTATTCGGTGATGCGTCACTATCAAATGGAATCGCGATCTTACGACCTCGCGATCTTCGACAACATGATGTGGAACCTCGTGCATGGCGAAGGTTTCCGTTCGAGTCCCGCCTTTGGGCCGGAAGGCAATCACCTCGCTAGGCACGCGACCTTCGGCGCGCTGCTACTGGCGCCAATCTACGCGTTGCGCCAACAGGCCGACACCCTCCTGATCGTGCAGGCACTCATGGTCGCCAGTACGCCCATCCCGATCTATTTGATGGTGAAGCGCATGGTTCGCAGCGCTTGGATCGGGTGCGTGATGGGTATCTGTTACGCGATCTATGCGCCCATACACGGTGCGATATTCTACGATTTTCACTTCTTGACGACGGCCCAGCCGCTCATTGCGTGGGTGTTTTACCTGATGCTCACCGACAAGACGCGGGTTTTGGCGCTTGTCACCGCGATTGCGCTCGCGTGGCGTGAGGACATCGGTGCCGTGCTCGCAGCGGGCGGCGCGATCATCTTCTTGCGTGGCGTCCATCGGACCAGAACGTTCGTCTTGATGGCGGTTTGCTCCGTTTATTTCTTGGCCATGAAGTTTGCCATCATGCCGCTGTTTGGAGAGCCGTCCAGCTTCGCGTGGGTCTACAAGGATTTGTGGCCAGAGCAGCAACGAAACTTCGGCGGCGTTCTGCAAACGTTGCTGACGAACCCGACCTATTCGTTCGAGACGTTGCTCGACAAGCAGAAGCTCGTCTTCGTGCTGCAACTCTTCGTGCCGCTCTTGTTTCTGCCGGTCCGGCATCGATTCGCCTGGGTGGCCCTCACGCCGGCCGCGCTCTTCACGCTTTTGGCCACCAAGTATCCGCCCGTGTATCAGACATCGTTTCAGTACACGGCCTATTGGGGTCCTTCCATGTTCTTGGCGACCGCCGTCGTATTGCAGGAACGATTCGTCGAGCAAGGAAGACGGAGCGCGCTTCACGCAAACGTAATCGCGATCCTGTTGGCCGGGGCCCTCGTGAGCTTCCACTTCGGCTCGGTGTTCGAAAGCAAGAGCTTTCGAGGAGGCTTCGGGCGCGTCCGATTCGACTGGACGAAACAGGACGCGAGCGAGCTGGCCGCCTTCCGTCGGCTGGCTGCCATGGTGCCGCGCGACGCCAGCATCGTAGCCACCGAAACGGAGACCCCGCATCTGAGCAATCGACGAGAGTGTTTCACCATGCGCATCGGATACTTCGATGCCGACTACATGTTGGTGAAGACGAGCGAGATCCGAGCGGACCGACGGGGACGACAGCATTTCGTCGATGCGTTGGAGACCGGTGAGTACGGTTTGTTGGAAGTGGATGCGCCGTTCAGCCTGTGGAAGCGCGGCCACCCCACGGACCGAAACGACGAGGGTCGGCGTCTATTGCGGCTGCCCCGCCCTCGTCCGAAAGAGCCAGCGAAGAAGTAAGGTGGGCATCTACCGCTCCTCGCCGTCGAAATGGCGCCGCAGCGCCCGATAGGCCCTGGTGAGGGAGTCCGTCAGCTCTCGAGCGGCGCGGTGACGCTCGGGGTCCTCGGTGTGTCGCTCCGGACGGTACTGCTCCAGCAGACGTTGATACGCGTGCTCCACGTCCGTCCACGTGGCCCCTGGGCTCAGCTCCAGATTGGCGAGGTACTGCTTCACTCGCGCCCATCCGGGGCGGCTTTGCTCCGGTTCTTCCGATCCCTGGCGCCGCCTGCGTTCTTCGAGGAGCTCTGCGTCCGTGAGCTCGGCGAGCTTCTTACCCGAAGGCCCGAAAGGCCCGTCACTGAGTCGGCTCATGGGCGCACGGCACCATGAAGCGTCAACAGTCGAACGAGCAAGTCTTCCGAGTACTTCGTCAGCGTCGTGAACGCCACCCCCATTCCGGGCGGATCTTCTTGCACGCGCACGACTTCACCGGTGCCCTCGATGACCTCGACGTCGTCCATGATGACCGTGAACTTCAAGTCCACCTCGGTTCCGACCGGTAGGGGATCTTTGGAGCGAATGAAAACGCCGGATCGCGACACGTTGGTGACGTACTCGTGGACGAATGCATCGAAAGACTCGAATTCCTTGTTGATGGTGACCCGCTTCTCGATGCGTTGGTGGTCGTCGCTACTCATCGAAAGATCAGCCTCCAGTGAGATCGAACTGTTCGAGATGATAGTCGTTCCTCGGATTCAATTCGATACGCCGTTGAAAGCGGCTGGCAGCCTCTTCCAGCGAGGCTTTTTCCTCGCGTTCCAGCATGTCGCAGACCGCCGGATGGGCGCTGATGACGATCTTGTAGCCAGGCAGGGAATCGCGCTCTCGCCGCATCTGCCGGAAAATCTCGTGGCAGATCGTCTCCTTGGACTGAAGGCGTCCGGTGCCATCGCAAAAGAAGCACGGCTCGTAGAGCGTCCCCCCCAACGACTGCCGAGTGCGCTTTCGCGTCATTTCGACCAGACCCAAGTCGCTGATTCGGATGGCAGTGGTCTTGGCCTTGTCGTCCCGGAGCACATCGAGCAACGCCTTGAACACCTTTTCCCGATGTGCGTGGCGCTCCATGTCGATGAAATCGAGGACGATTAGGCCTCCGATGTTTCGGAACAGAAGTTGATACGCGATCTCCCTGACCGCCTCGAGATTCGTCTGCAAGATGGTCTGCTCGACGTCTCGGCCTTTGCCGGTGAAGCGTCCCGTATTGACGTCGATGGCCGTCAACGCTTCGGCCTGATCGATGACCAGATGCCCACCCGAGGGGAGCGGGACCTTGCGCGACAGCGCGCGTGTGATCTCTTCCTCGATGCCATACTCGTCGAAGAGCGGCTCGTAGCCTTCGTAGAGGCGCACGTCGTTCGCGCGTTCCGGAAGAAACAACGTGAGGAACTCCTTGAGCCGTTGATATTGGTTCCGATCGTCCACGACGATCTCGTTGACGTCCTCGGTGAATAGATCGCGCGCAGACTGAATCACGATGTCGGGCTCTTCGTGTACGAGCGCGGGAATCTTCTTGACGGAATCGCGGGCGGCCTCGGTCTGCTCCCAGAGCTTCACGAGGTATCCGATGTCGGCTTTGAGCTTCTTCTTCGTCAAGCCCTGGGCGAGCGTTCGGACCACGACGCCGCCCTGAGGAGGCTTGACCGACTCGATCACCTCCTTGAGCCTGCGACGCTCGCGCTCGTTACCGATTCGTTTGGAAACTCCGACGTGCTCCACCGTAGGCATGAAGACGACGTAGCGACCGGGGAGGGCGACGTGGCTGGTCACACGTGCGCCTTTGGTGCCAATGGGGCCCTTGGAGACCTGGACCATGAGCTGCTGGCCTTCCTTCAGAAGGTCGCGGATCGGGGTTTTGCGAGATGCCCGATTCCGCCGCGCCCCTCGGCCGTTGCTGCTCTTTGCGTTGCCTTCCCCTTCCTCGTCGGTCGCACCAGGCTCTGCCAACAGATCTTCGACGTGGAGAAAGGCGGCGCGGTCGAGGCCGACGTCGATGAATGCTGCCTGCATGCCTGGCAACACCCTCGTCACCCTGCCCAGGTAGATGTTGCCAACAGGGGAGCGATGATGCCGTCGCTCGACATAGAGCTCGCGGAGCACTCCGTCCGCGATGAGACCAACGCGCGTCTCTCCGATGTCGACGTTGATCAGAAGTGAATTTTTCGCCATTCGTATTTCCGTTGTGAGCGTTCGCGGTGATCGGGCGCGGTCGACCGAGCCCGTGGGCTCCAGGTCGACGGTTCGCGGAGCGGTGAGTCCGTCCCGGCGTGGTGGTGCCGAGCGCGCAGTGCCAACGTACAAGCTCCTCGGAAGGGTTAGTTCTTCTCGAAGATCTGCTCGATTTCGGCCTGCGTGCTCTCTTCGCTCTTGGAGCGCGCGACGGCGATCTCCTTCACAACTAGATTACGCGCGGTTTCCAGCATCTTCTTCTCGCCGAAGGAAAGGGACTTTTCGACCTGAAGCCGATAGAGGTCCCGCATCACCTCGGCAACGTCGAAGACGGAGCCGGTCTTGATCTTGTCCATGAAACCGCGGTAGCGACGGTTCCAGGTCTGATTGTCGAAAACCACGGGCTGCTCTCCGAGCAGGGCGAAAATCTCCTTGATATCCGTCTCGGAGATCGGGGGACGAAGCCCCACCTTCTTGGCCTGCGCCACCGCCACGCGGATTCGGTCGTTGTTCTTCGCGTCTAGAGGCTTCAACACGTAGAATTCCATCGTCGTCGAGCCAATTTTTCGTTGCTCGATCGAGACGACCTCAGTTACGCCTTGTTTCGGATAGATGGCCTTGTCGCCAACCTTGAATTCGTATGCTCCCGCTTGCATCGGGACTCCTTGTTTCGCCAAAAATGTCCCCGAACGCCCGTTTGTTGGGCGCAGGCTGAACGGGCGCTGCGCAGTGTTTATTTCCGACTACTAGAGTGTCGCACTTCGCGCGTCCCCGCCTCTCGGTGAAGCCAGGGAGGTCCCCAGCCGGGGGGAAATGTAGTCCGCATGGACGCGCCGGTCAACGCGCTCCCCTCCCGCTTCGGAACCCGGGACGATCTGCGATCTGGAGTCGGGATCGGGCGCGACACAGGCCTCGTCCGAACTTTCTTCAGCTTTCCAACCTGATCTGATAGACACACTTTGTTCAATGATTTCAATGCTTTGCCTTAAAAGATTGCAAAACTTTTCGCTTAAATAGAGCAAAGTTATGTATAATTCATGTGCGGTTCCGCTTGACACGTGAAGTGACGTGACAATACGGTACGTGCACCTGCAATCTTGACCCACCTTGGAGGAGGTCGAAATGGCGACTGCAAAGAAACGAACGAAGAAAGCCGCAAAGAAGCGGCCAGCAAAGAAGCGCGCAGCAAAGAAGCGCACAACCAAGAAGGCTGCCAAGAAGCGCTCGACGAAGAAGGCAGCAAAGAAGCGCACAACCAAGAAGGCCGCCAAGAAGCGCTCTTCGAAGAAGCGCGCCAGCAAAAAGGCAACCAAGAAGCGAGCTTCCAAGAAGCGCGCTCCGAAGAAGGCTGCCAAAAAGCGGACTTCGAAGAAGGCTGCGAAGAAGCGAACGACTCGCAAGAAGAAGTAAGCTTCTCGGCGGTAAGCCTTCGGGCTTACCGAGGGGTCACGAACGTGACCCCTGGCCTGAGGCCCCGTTCATTGGGGCCTTCGCGCAGTCTGTCGTGGCGATCCCTCTTATCTTGTGGGGGGTGTTCGTCTGCTGGCGCTCCAGCCCGACCGGCTGGGGCGTTGGCATTTAAGCGCGGCTCCTCTCGCTCCGTAGAAGCCGCGCCAGCCGTGCTGGCTCGATCCGTACGGCGATGACCTTCTCGCGCTCGAGGGTCACCGTGCCGACGGGGCTTCCCTTGCGCTTCCGAACGAATCGCCGGGGCGTGTACAGCACGTCGACGACCGGCTCCCCTCGGAGGTCGCTGAAATGCGCGGCCAAGGTGGCCGCGTCGACCAGGGCTTCCGGCGCGCACGGCTTGGACTTGCTGAGCGGCACCACGACGTGGGCGCCCGTGACGCCCCGAGCATGCAACCATAGGTCATGCGGTTTGGCGAACCGGAGCGTGAGCCGGTCGTTGTCCGCGGCCGAGCGTCCCACGAGCACGGTGGTTCCATCCGCGGCGACGAACTCGCGATAGGGAAGCCTGGCACCCGCGCGCTTCCGCTTTCGCTCCCGCTCCTTGGGTGCGGTGGTTTCAATGCCTAGTGTTTCGAGCTCAGCGGCCAGCTGCTCCGGCATCTTCTGCTCGAGCCCATCGCGCAGGCTCGTCAACTCCGCTAACTCCGCTTCGACTGCTTCGAGCCGGCTCGGCGCGACTTCGAGGCCTCGCTTCAGGCGTTTCGACTTCGCGAAGAGGTCTTGTGCCAGCTCGGTGGCACTTCTGCGCGGATCGAGCTCGATGCGTACGGTCCGCGGCGTGCCGCTCCACGTGGTCGCTTCGAAATGATCGGCGCCGGGTGGAATCTCGTGGGCGTGCGCGAGCAGGAGGCTCGCTCGTTCGCGGAGCTCCTCCGCAGTCGCCGCACGCTCTAGGTCGCTCTTGATGGCATCGCGTTTCCTGGCGAGCCGCTTGATTTGCCTTTGCAGCGCGCGCTCGAGCTGCTGGCGGTAGGCTGCATGATGTGCACCGAGGGCCGCGACGCCATCGGCGCGCAGCTCGGTCAGGCTCTTGGGCACGAGGTGAGCGTCCTCGTGCGGGGGCTCTTGCGGCGCTCCTGGCGAATGCACGACCACGGAGCCATCGGGCTCACAGAGCCACCAGGCGCCATACGGTTTGGGTGCGGCCGCGAGGAGCACGTGAGATTTGCCGCCGCGCGCGAGGGAAATGCGGATGGCTCGGCGGCTCAGCTGTACGCCCTCGACTGAAGATCCTTCGACGTGGCGTCGAAGCTGCGAGACTGCGGGAATGGCGTGCGCGCCCCGAGGACGTCGATCGATCAATCCGGCTCCGAGAGCGCCGGGAAGGGTGACCAGGATCAGGGCCTCGTGAGAGCCGGCGGCGCGAAGCGACAGCGTCAAGAGACCAGGCATGGGCTGGTCCACACGCGTCACTTTCGCGTTCCACTCGGTCACTCCGGCTCTTCAGACAGGGCTTGGAGAAGTCGCGCTTCGCGAAAGGACTGAGGAGACTCGATGGTGACGAAGGCTCGCGAGGCGTCCGAATGACGGAGCTTGTCAATCACGTCCAGCAACTGGGCGTGTGAGAACGAGCGACGCAAACCTTCAGCAACCAGCGTTGCGTACACGACTTCGGCGCTCGGCACGGGATCGTCGACCGCGTCGAACCCCCCGAGGATTGACAGCTTGTCGGCCATCTGTTGCACCGCTTCAGGCTCCCAGAGTCCGGTTGGCCTCCATACGATCAGGCGGCCTTCGGTCCGGGGAATCCTCTCGAAGTACTCCCGCACGCGCTCTCGGTCCCGAGCGCCGGTCGTGATCGCAGCGCCGGTCGCGACCACCACCATCGCAGCCTCGAGCGCGTCAGACGCTTCGCGCAGCCACGTCAACGCTGCCTCGAGCTCATCGCTCGGGCGAAACGCTCCCGCAGCGGAGCGCCAACACACCTCGGGAGCGCGCAACGCGATCTGGAACCCCGCCGGAAGGTTCTGCCGCCATTTGGTGAGCGTCGAAGGCTTTGGAAGCGGAGCGCGCAAAGCGAGCTCTGCAAAACCTAGCTCCGAGGTGTACTTGGGCCCCGGAGGACGTTCCAACAGCGCGCCGGCGAAGAGTTGCATCGGCGTCAGGGTAGTCGTAGCTCCGACACAAGCAAAGCCGCGCCATGGGCCGAATCCTGGAAGAGGACCACCGATTGACGAGGGGTGATTCGATGGCCTACAACTGCCCCTAGCGTTGCTGCCACCGGGCGAGGAGGGGACCAGAGCATGGAGCAAGCTCGCAATTACGTTTGTACAGAGTGCGCAAGCTCCGTTCCGTCAGGACACAAGTTCTGTGGCGCCTGCGGTGCGTCCGTACCGATTGAGGCTCAGACGCTCGAAACCAAGTTCTTCGGAGCCCTGCAAGCTCCCGGAAAGGCTCGCCTCATCGTCATTCGTGGTGACGATGCGATGGGCGAGGGCCTCAGCTACCTACTCCAGGCGACCGAGCACGTCGCGGGCCGTGAGGCCGATCAGATCCCCTTCCCGAGCGACAATTGGCTGAGCCCCGTTCATGCGAACTTTCTCTATCGCGGCGAGAAGCTATTCGTTCGGGACGAGGGTAGCCTCAACGGCGTGTACATTCGGATTCGACGACCTTCGCCGATCCAGATCGGTGACTACTTCATGTGCGGACAGCAGCTCTTCCGTGTGGATGCGACCCCCAAGGACAGCTCCGGTCCGGAGGCGGACCAGACGTACTTCTATTCTTCCCCGAGACGGCCTAGTGCATTTCGCATCACGCAGGTTTTGGAGGGCGGGATGGATGGCATCGTTTGCTGCGCGCACGAGCAGGCGGTGCAAATCGGGCGAGAAGAGTGCGATTTGAATTTTCCCGACGACTTTTTCATGTCTCCAAAGCATGCCCGCGTCGAAATGTCGGGGGAATCGCTCACCCTAATCGACCAGAATTCCAAAAACGGCACCTACGTGCGCGTTCGAGGTGAGCGAGAGCTGGGGGACGGAGACTATCTGTTTCTGGGCCGGAACCTGCTCCGAGTGGAGGTGACGGCGTGATCGTCTGTTCCCGATGTAGCAAGGAAAATCAGGATCACTACAAGTTCTGTCTCGGGTGTGGCGCTGAGCTTCCGCGGCAGGCTTCGAAGCCCAGGTCCTTCGCGGCGCCTGAGACGCAGGGTGCAGAGTCATCGTCCCAGAAGCGCGATACGAACGCGCCTCGCGCGAGGGGAGGGCATGCCGGAGCGCTGGCCTCGGCGCCGCAGATGGAAATGGAGCCCACGCCTGCGCACGCCGAACCACTCGCGGTCGACGATCCTCTACCCCGAGAGTTGGCACCTCTCGGAGAGGAAACCTCGCCCTGCTCCCACTGTGGCGCCGAGGTGCCGGTCAACTTTCGCTTCTGCCACGTTTGCGGAAACGATCTCCATGCAATCGGCGGCAGCAAAGGCTCGTCACCAGGAGCGGCGGCCGAGCGCGTTTCTGCCCCTGCGGTCGCGGAGCCTCGGCCGGAAACGAAGCGCGCCCGCCTCGTGTTGATCCAGCCGGACGGCTCGGAGGGCGAGGCATTCCCCCTCTCGGGAGATCGAACCCTGATCGGACGCAGCACCGGAGGTGTGTTTTCCAACGACGCGTACCTGTCGCCGGAGCACGCCGAGTTCCGCTTCGAGGACGATCAGCTCGTCGTGAAGGACATGGAGAGCTTGAATGGCATCTACATTCGGATCGAGCCCGACGTGCCAATCGAGCTTTTCGACGGAACCGTCTTCCGCATCGGGCAGGAGATCTTGCGGTTCGAAGGCCCTCTCGCGCCCGATCCGGCTCCCGATGGCACGCAGTACATGGGCAGCCCCCACCACGGCTTTTTGGGGCGTGTTTCGCTCGTCATCGGACGCCACGCCACCGGCAATAGCTACCCGGTCCCGCCGCAGGGGATCCACCTCGGCCGTGAGCGTGGCGACGTCTTGTTTCCCGAAGACGGGTACGTGTCGGGGCTCCACTGCCGCATCCATTCCGAAGTGGGTCACGTGTTTCTCACCGACGTCGGCAGCTCGAACGGCACGTTCGTCCGGGTATCCAGCGAGTCGTTCGTCCCCAAGGGCACCTTCGTCCTCATGGGTCAGCAGCTATTTCGCGCCGACTATTGAGCCTGGCTCCGGGTGGCGCCGAGCCGCGAGGACAGGAAATCTTCGATCCGCTCCGCGATTCGATCCGGCTGCTCCACAGGCGCCGCGTGGCTGGCGCCCTCGATCACCTCGAGCTCGGCATTGGGAATGGCGTTTGCCATCTCCCGAGCGAGTGTCATCGGAGTGAACGTGTCGTGCTCTGCGGCTACGACGAGCGCCGGAACGTCGATGTCGGACAGAAACGCTCTGGCGTCGTGTATTCCTGCGTGTTGAAGCATTCGGAGGAATACGTCCGGATCCATCAGGGACGCGTGCTCCCAATAGCGTTGAAAATCCTCTTCTTGAATGCGCTCGGCGTCGAGCTCCCGTCCGGCGCACGCGACTCGGAATGCGATTGCCGCGGGGACTCGTCCCCAGACGGCGCGGGCCACGGAAGGAAACATCCGAGCTCCCCGCACGAGGGTCGGAAGAACCTGGTCTAGGAGGTCGGTGCCATGGAACGTCGTCGTGATCCGACCGAAGGTACCGCACATGAGAACGAGGGCCGCGACGCGGTTTGGGTTTTGCCGCCAGTATTCGAGCCCCACCTGCACTCCCATCGAATGAGCGATGATCATCGGACGCTCGACCTCGAGATGGGTGCAGACCTCATGGAGGTCACGCGCCAACGCCTCGACGGAGAGTTGGGCTCGGTCGGCGGGAGGGCCGCTTCGCCCGTGTCCGCGAAAGTGCCAGTGTACGACCCGATGACGTCGAGCGAGCCGCGGGGCGAGGTACCGCCAGGCGAAGCCATCGCAGCCGATTCCGTCGGTCAACACGATCGGAGGCTCACCTTCGCCGAGCTCCTCGAAGAACAGGCGGGTGCCGTCCCTTGCTTCGACAAAGCCCTCGCGGTCGTACTGCACGCTGTGGAAGCTTACTTCTTGGCGACGTCTTCCGGGCTATCCGGGATATCATTGACGGAGGGCAGCTTGCGAATTTCAGGAAGAGCAATTTTGACGCAGCGCTGGACGATCCACGACAGCGAGCGATCCAACCTTGCCGATTCGTGCTTGATGTCGTGTAGCATCGACTCCGGGAAGTAGAGACTTTGCTTTCGCTTGTCGGTCGTGGACATCGTTAAGAATCCTCCATGCGGACGCGATACCTTCGACTGGTTGCGTCCTGCGCGTGTATCTGGTGGTCCTACCCAGGGATAGATGCAGTGTCAATGCCAAAGGTCTGATCTTCGTGTTCCATCACAAATCCCAACGAAAAATTCTCCGCCTACTCGGTATTGCAGCGTTGGCTTTGGCGCTCGTCGCGGTGATGACGTCCGAAGCGCCTGCACGCCGCAGTCCATTCGAGCCGCTCGCGGTTTTCGCGCGCGCACTGTCGTACATCGAGCTAGCCTACGTGGAGCCGGTCGATCAAGACGAGGTCGTCGAGGGAGCGATTCGCGGTCTCGCGAATTCGCTCGATCCGCACAGCGCGTTTCTCGACCCGCGCGAGTACGACATTCTGAAGAGCGACGCGGAGGGGCGCTTCGCGGGAATCGGGGTCGAGGTGTCCGTTCGCGATGGATGGCTGACCATTCTTTCGGTGTTCGAAGGCGGCCCCGCAGCCAAAGCCGGGTTGCTACCTGGTGACCGGTTCTTGAGCATCGACGGGGAAGAGGCCAGAGACATCCGGATTCACGATGCCGTGCAACGAATTCGCGGCGAACCGGGGACGAACGTGACCGTGACCATCCGCCGCGAGGCGCAGGAAGAAGCACTCGAGCGCACGTTGACCCGGGCGTTCATCGACATCGATCCGGTGGAGATGGAGCCGCTCGACGAGGGCCTGGTCTACTTGCGTGTGAAGGCTTTCCAGGACGGGACTGCTCGTGCTCTCAGCCATGCGCTCGACGAGGCAGTCGAGAAGCTCGTAGCGCGCGGAGGGGTCGAGGGCCTGCTCATCGACTTGCGGGACAACGGTGGTGGGCTCCTTCAGGAGGCGGTCTGGGTCAGTGACGAGTTCCTCAGCTCTGGTGTCATCGTGAGCACCCGGGGGCGTGATGGGAAGGTGATCAGCGAGTACGCAGCGCGGCGCGCCGGAACACGGCCGAGTTGGCCGATCGTGGTGCTGATCAACGAAAACACGGCCAGTGCGTCCGAGATCGTCGCCGGAGCGCTGCAGGATCATGAAAGGGCCGTGTTGGTCGGCGTCCGCTCGTTCGGCAAGGGCAGCGTGCAAAACGTGTTCGAGCTTCCGGGTGGGAGCGCGCTCAAGCTCACGACGTCTCGTTATTACACGCCCTCGGGTCGCTCGATCCAGGCGCAAGGAATCACGCCGGACCTCCTGGCTGAGCAGCCTCGACGCGATTTGGATCCGGAAGAGCCCCTTCGCGAGGAAGCACTCGAGGGGCATCTCGCCGCCCAGTCCGACCGGGCGACGGCCGAGGGACGGTCGATCCGGGCGGCGCCTTCGCCGGTCAGCCCGTCACCAGAGATCTTCGAGGATGATTTACAGGCGCAACGCGCGTATGCGGTGCTGAAGGGGCAATTGGGGAGACGGGGCCAGAGGCGGCAGTAGCTTCGCCGAGCGTTTGGTCTCGGAGAAAGTGGGAGTTGGGATGCGGCGTGCGTTTTTCCTCATCGTGATCATCGTGGCTGCGCTGGGCCTGGTCTCCATCGCAGTCATCAACACGCGGGCGGGGCAGGACTTCGTGCTCGCGCGCATGATCGACGTCGTCATGCGACGCACGCCCACACCTCCGCCCGAGGGCGGGCTTCGCGTATTCATGTGCGGCACATCCTCCCCGCTGCCCGCGCCGAACCGAGCCCAGGCCTGTGTGGGGGTCATGGCCGACGACCGGCTCTACATCGTCGATGCGGGTGCGGGATCGCCCGGCGTGGCCTCCTTGGGCGGGCTGCCGCTCGAGAACCTGCGTGCGCTGCTCCTCACGCACTTCCATTCCGATCACATTGCAGCCGCCGGCGATTTCAACCTGTTGTCGTGGGTTGCGGGTCGTTCGCGTCCGCTCGAGGTGGTGGGCCCAGAAGGCGTCGAGCGCGTCGTGTCCGGTCTCAACGAGCTGTATGCGCTGGATCGAAGCTACCGGGTGGCCCACCATGGCGCCGGTTTCATGCCTCCGGAGCTCCATGAGCTCGCTGCGCGCACCATCCAGCCCGGTGTCGTGCTCGACGATGGGGGGCTCGAGATCACCGCGTTCACGGTCGATCACAGCCCGGTGACGCCCGCGGTCGGGTATCGCTTCGACTACGGAGGCCGGTCGGTGGTGATCACGGGCGACACCATCGTGACGGAGGGTCTGGTCGAGGCCGCGCGGGACGCCGATTTGCTGCTTTCCGACGCGATCTCGCTTCCGATCGTGCGAGCGCTCGAAAAAGGCGCGCACGCTGCCGGCCGCGAACGTCAGGCGAAGATCCTGCGCGACATTCAGGACTATCACGCGAGCACTTCGTCTCTGGCCGACGCTGCACAGCGTGCGGGCGTACGCAAGCTGGCGCTCTATCACCTGGTTCCAGCGCCTCGCAACGCGCTCATGGAAAAGATCTTCATGCGCGACATGGAGGACGGCACGGTGCTCACCGAAGACGGCATGATCTTCGATTTGCCGGCGGACCGAACCGAGGTGATCGTCCGCTAGCTGCCGGCTCTCGAGCTGGGGGCTACGAGCTCTGGCGCCGCCTCAGGCGCCTGAAAACGACGCCCGGCGTTTGCCCTGGGCGGGTTTCGATTTCTTCGAAAGCGCTCAAGTCGCAGCGGAAATGGGTGTCGCCCTCGACCTCCTCGTCGATCGTCGTCAAGTAGATCTCGGTCGCCAGCGGAAGTGCGCGTTCGTAGAGGCTCGCGCCGCCGATGACGAATGGGCATGGGTCCGTCTCTCTTGCCAGGGCGATGGCTTCCTCGAGAGTGGACGCAGACTCGCAGCCCGGGAACCGCGCGCCGCGTTTCCTCGATACGACGATGTTGCGACGCCTGGGAAGTGGCCGTCCGATCGAATCATGGGTCTTGCGGCCCATGATGACGGCATGCCCTTCGGTCGTCTTCTTGAAGTGCTTCAGATCTTCGGAGACGTGCCAAGGCAATGCGCCGCCCTTGCCGATGACCCCGTTGCGAGCCACCGCGATGATCAGCGCCAGCGGGGCTGGTTCGCTGACGGGGTCGCTCACACCGCCACCGGGGCCTTGATGGCCGGATGCGGGTGATAGTCCTTGAGTTGGAAATGCTCGAACCGGAAATCGAACAGGTCGTCGACGCTGGGATCGATCAACATGGTAGGCAACGGGCGAGGCTGACGTGAAAGCTGCAACCGTGCCTGATCGACGTGATTGCGGTAGAGATGAACGTCGCCGAACGTATGAATGAACTCGCCCGGCTCGAGAGAGGTCACCGACGCGATCATCATCGTCAGTAGGGCGTAGCTGGCAATGTTGAAGGGGACGCCGAGAAAAACGTCTGCACTGCGCTGGTATAGCTGGCAGCTGAGACGGCCTTTGCTGACGTAGAACTGTACCAACGTGTGGCAAGGGGGTAGGGCGACCTTCTCCGCCTCGGCGGGATTCCAGCCAGAGATGATCAAACGGCGGCTTTGCGGGTTGGAGCGTATCTGCTCGACCACGTGAGAAAGCTGATCGAAGCCGTCCTTGCGATACGAACCGTCTTCCCGTTGCGTCGCTCCGAAGTTGCGCCACTGGTGCCCGTAGATCGGCCCGAGGTCACCTTCTTTTCGCCCAAACCGTGCGGTTTGCTCCGCCGTTGCCCACTCGTCCCAAATCGAGACGCCGACCTCTTGAAGATGACTCACGTGCGTCTGGCCCCGGATGAACCACAACAGCTCGTGGATGATCGATTTCAGGTGGACCTTCTTGGTCGTCAGTAGCGGAAAGCCGTCGCGAAGGTCTACGCGCATTTGGTAGCCGAACAGGCTCCGGGTGCCCGTGCCGGTACGGTCGTCCCGCTCAACGCCGTCGTTGAGCACCTTACGCAGGAGATCCAGATATGCGCGCATGGTCGTTCTACTCACTCACTTCGACGGGCTCGCGCGCATCGTCTCGGCGAATCGAGTAGCGCACCAGCGCCCGCAGGATGTCGTTGCGTTGAAGATCTCCTATCAGGCGTTTGATGTCTTCGTAGACCGAGGGATCCCTCAAAAGAGCGCCGATGGTGCCTTTGCCCTCCCGCATCTCCTCGGTGAGGAACGCGATGTCTTCGCTGGCATTCTGCAGGTTGGTCATGAATGAATCCCCGAGCTCTCCATAGATGAGCTCGTTCACGGCGCCGTCGCCCTCCCGAACCTCGGTCAGGATGCTGTTGAGCTGGGCAAAGGTATCGCGAATGTTGCGAATGGCTTCCGTTCCTTCGGTGCCGTAGAGCAAGGCGTGCGCGGTGCCTTCGTTGGTCTGGATGTCTTCGGTAATCTCGTTGAGATTCTTTCCGAGGGCGGCGACCTGCTTGCCCGCGGCGCGCAGCTCTTTGACGGCTGCCTTCACGTCGCGGCCGAGCTCTTCGTCGTGTACCAGCCGACCGATCGTGCCATCCCCACTGGCAATGAGACCGCTGGCCTTGGCGAGGTTGCGGGCCGTCTCCTTGAGGTCGTTCGAGAACTCCTGGTCCGCAAATGGGTCGGTGGCGAGCCGTAGATTGTGTGCCGTGCCTTCGACCTGCTCGAGCGTCCGCTCGGCCATGTCCATGATACCACCGCCCACCGAGACGGGAATGGGCTCGTCGGGGTCCCATTCGGGATACTCATCCGCTCCCACCGAGATTTCGACCAACCGGTCGCCGAGCAGACCCTTGCTCCCAATCGACGCGATACTGACTTCTGGCTCGTCGACGCCGGTCGCGGCGTCAGGCACCCCGCGGATGAGGTGAGTCGCCTCGTCGATGATGCGGAAGTAGACCTCGATCTTTCCCGACTCCGCGATGATGACGTCGGTGACCGAGCCGACGTTCACGCCAGCCACCCGGACCGTATTGCCCTTTTGCAGACCGCCCACGTTCTCGAAGATGGCGTGATAGGTCGTCTTGGGCGCGAAGATGTTCTCCTGCGCGCCAATCGCAAAAGCAACGCTCGCCCCGATCACCAATGCGACCAAGACGAAGATGCCAACACGAAGGCGTGTACCGGCGGTCGTCCTCATTTGCTGCCCAACCCAGCCCTTACCCGGCACTCCTTAGCAGAGTTTCCGTGTCCTCGTCGACTGGAGCGTTGCCCTCGATGAAGTCCCGGACTCGCGGGTCCTCCGCGGCCCGTAGCTCATCCGGGGTGCCGGAGAAAATCACGTATCCCTCGTGGATCATGGCGATCCGGTCGCTGATCGCGAGCGCCGTATCCATGTCGTGGGTCACGACGACCGAGGTCACGTCCAACTCGTCGTTGAGATGTTGGATCAGATCTGCGATGCGGGTGACGTTCACGGGGTCGAGCCCTGTGGTCGGCTCGTCGTACAACAACACCTCCGGCCGCATCGCCAGCGCACGCGCCAGCGAGACCCGCTTCTTCATTCCGCCCGAGAGATCGTTCGGCCACGTCTCTTCGGTGCCGGGCAGTCCCACGTACTCGAGTGATTCTCGGACCCGCTCGGAGATTTCGCGCTCGGTCATCTCCGTTTGCTCGCGCAAACCGTACGCGACGTTCTCTTTGGTGTTGAGGGAGTCGAAGAGTGCCCCCGCCTGAAACAGCATCGCCATGCGGCGGCGCACGGGCGCGTACTCCGCTTCGGTCATTCCCGAGATCTTCTGACCGTCGAAATGGATGGTCCCTGCATCGACGTCGAGAAGCCCGATCAACATTTTGAGCATGACGCTCTTGCCCTGCCCCGAGCCACCAATGATCGTGATGACTTCTTCTTCACGAACGTCGAGGTTCAGATCCCGATACACGACCTTGGATCCGAAGGCCTTCTGTACCCCGCGAAACTCGATGAGCGCCATCGAAGCAACTTTAGTTGGGCTCGCGGGCCCCGTCGACTACTGTAGGCCCATGCGCCAGGGCATGGGCTGGCTTCTTTTGAGTCTTTGCATCGCGAGCTGCACCGGCAAGGCCGAGGCTGTTCGCGCTGCGCAGCCCCATTTGGAGCACTTCGACGAGCTTCGTTCGAGGGCTCTGAGCCTGCTCGAGCTCCGCGCCGACATCCAGCGTAAGCGCCTGCTGGTACAGGCGCGCGAAGGCGATGAGGAGTCGCTTCCGGACAATCTGCGGCCGGTGTTCGAGCGCATGCAGGCCGAAAGAATGCAGATCACGGAGGCACAGCTGCGAGATGGCGAGGCCCTGTTTTGGCGAATGCTCGACTTTTCGTTCTCCGAGAATCCAAACGTGCTTCAGGCCGAGATCGTATTTCTCGAAAAGGATGGCTCTCGGTCCACCTTTCGCCATCCTCGCGAGCGAGAGCTTCCTGCTGGCGTCCAATGGCACGGCCTGCGTCAACACCGCACCTATGCGGGTCTCGCGACCTGTCTGACGGACGAAGGGTCGGAGCCGTGCGTGCTTTTGGAGCTCAGGCCCCGAGACTATCCGGGAAGCGCAGGGCTGACGGTCGCGTTTCGTACGCCGCCCGTCGAGTCTACGGAAGACGAAGACTCAGATCGATGATTCGATAGGGGATCGTTCCGGCGTCGGCATTGGGATCGAAGCAACCGACGGCGCTGACGTCGTTGGTCGAATGCTCGAAGCAGAGGGCGGGATCCATCTCGAAGCGCGCGGCCAGCTCGGCTCGATCGGTGTCGCGGAGTATCGACGTGGAGGACTGCTCCGGGGTTCCGAGCCGTCGCAGGGTCTCCTCGTCGAGCGTACACGCCCGATTTCGCGACTCTGCAGGCATGTCCGGATGGAACCAAGGGAGCGCGTCCTCGCCGATCGCACCGTCTTTGCAACTCTTGGCGGCGCTCGCCAGCGCGCCCACGAGGATTGTCCTCGACGCCCAGATCTTGGTGTCATCGCCCTGCGCGAGGATGAGCCGCCATCCGTAGACTTGAGCCCAATAGGTGAACAGGCAGCAGGACAGGACGAGAGCTCCGAGACAGCCGAGGCCCACCCAGAGCCCGGCGTTTCGAGACGTTGGCGCTGGTGCGTCTTCCATCATCTGGTCCCGGGATTACCACCGTTTCGCCGAGCTTGACAGGCGGCTCCCCCGGGCCTAGCGTCCCCGCGCCCCGCCATGGCATTTGCGCTAACGCCGGACCGCGAGAAACAGGTCGAAGAGATCCTGACCCGATATCCGGAGCGCCGGGCGGCGCTCTTGCCCGTGTTGTGGCTTTGTCAGCGACAAAACGGCTGGATAAGCCCCGAAGTCGTCGAATACGTCGCAGAACGGCTTGGATTGTCGACGGCCGCGGTCAAGGGCGTCGTCACCTTCTACACGATGTTCTTCGACGAGCCCGTCGGGGAAAACGTCATCTGGGTGTGCCGTACCCTCTCGTGCGATCTGCGTGGCGGCAAAGTCATTCAAGAGCACCTCGAGAAAAGGCTAGGCTGCTCGGCTGGGGAAACCAGCTCGGACGGCAAGTTCACGCTGCTCAAGGCCGAGTGCCTCGCAGCCTGCGGACAGGCGCCCATGGTGCAGGTCAACGACCATTACTACGAGAACCTCGACGTAGAGTTGCTCGATCGCATCATCGAGGCACACCTCGCCAAGGGTGCCGAGGCGGCAGCCGAGGAGTTTGCCACGCACGCCACGTTTCGCGGTGCGCGCAAAAGTACGAGCTCGGCGCCTCCGCCGCCGAGCAAGGAGGCCGTGCGACTCGCGTCACGACCGCCTGCTGCTACGCCAACTCCGGAGAGCGACGAATCATGACCGAGCCTTTCCAACCGCTGTTGACCTCGCGGTACGGCATCCCCGAGAGCTGGAAGCTGGCCAACGCCGAGAAGGCGGGTGCGTATCGCGTCGCCAAAGAGGCGCTCACGGCCCGTGAGCGTGCCGAGCTCAAAGAAGAGGTCAAGAAGGCGAATCTTCGGGGCCGCGGCGGTGCGGGCTTCCCCGCGGGGGTGAAGTGGGGCTTCCTCAATCCGCAGGAAGGAGACCAGGTTTACCTGGTCATCAACGCCGACGAGAGCGAGCCCGGCACCTTCAAAGATCGCAGCATCATGGATCTGGATCCACACCGACTGGTGGAGGGGGCCATCATTTCGTGCTTCGCGATCGACGCTCACGTTGCCTACATCTACGTGCGCGGGGAGCTGGCTTTCTCCGCGGCCCGGTTGGAGGCGGCCGTGGCCGAGGCGAGACAGGCCGGCTACCTGGGCGAGCGACCGTTCGGCATCGACCATCCCATCGACATTCACGTTCATCTCGGCGCCGGGGCTTACATTTGCGGCGAGGAGACGGCGTTGTTGAACTCCCTCGAAGGGCGTCGCGGAGAACCAAGGCTCAAGCCGCCGTTTCCCGCCGTCAAAGGCGTTTTCGGGATGCCGACGATCGTCAATAACGTGGAGAGCATCGCCTCGGTTCCCGACATCATCGCCATGGGAGGCGATGCCTGGGCTTCGCTCAGCCGGCTTCCCGGCGACGGCGGGGTCCGGATCTACGGTGTGAGCGGACACGTGAAGAACCCCGGCCTCTACGAAGCGCCGGTCGGAATCACCATGCGCGAGCTGATCGACGAGTACGCCGGCGGCATGCTCGGAGATCGACCGCTCAAGGCTGTCATCCCCGGCGGCTCCTCGACACCCGTCCTCGACCCGCGCCGCAAGGTCCACGCTCCAAACCCAGATCATCCGCTTCACCAGTGGGACGGCATGAGTGAAATCGACGTGCCCATGGGTGTCGACACCTATCGAGCGCTCGGTACCATGCTCGGTACTTGCTGCGCCATCGTCATGGACGATACCGTGAGCATGGTGGAAGCGTGTCGAAACCTCATGCGCTTCTACAAGCACGAATCGTGCGGGCAGTGCACGCCGTGTCGTGAAGGATGTGGGTGGCTCGTCGACGTGCTCGACAATCTCTGCGCAGGGCGCGGAAAGCCCGAGGACGTCGACCTCTTGGTCAACATCGCAAACAACATGATGGGCAACACCATTTGCGCGTTTGCCGACGGCACGGCCATGCCCATGCTCGGCATGGTGCAGAAGTTTCGAGAAGAGTTCGTGGATGCGGCGGTGAACGGTGTCCCCGACGGCGTCCGGCACGACGAGAGCGTCCGAAGCATGGTCGAGGTGCGAGCGTGAGCATTCCTGGCGCAGCCCTCTTCGTCGTAACGGCGATCTTGGCGATGGCTGGTGGTCTGATGACCATTTCCGCCCGTCGCCCGCTTCGTGCGGCCATCGGTCTATTGGTCCACATCGTCTCACTGGCGGGCATGTTTCTCACGCTGAACGCCGAGCTGCTCGCGGCCCTTCAGCTACTGGTCTACGCGGGCGCAATCGTCGTCTTGTTCGTCTTCGTCATCATGCTGATCGGTCCGGCCGCGGAGGTCGGTCCGGTGCAAGGACGCATCACGTCGCGGACGCTGGGCATCGCGCTGACCATCATCATCGTTCTCGCGGTATCCACTTCGGTCGCGTACTTCGATGCGCCTTGGGTCGAGGTGCCACCGGATTTCGGCACCGTCGAAGGCCTAGGTATGGCCGTCTACAAGGAAGCCCTGGTGCCATTCGAGATCGTGTCGATCACGTTGCTGGTCGCCATCGTCGGCGCAATTGCAGTCGCTCGAAGCCGCATGGAGTGAAACCAGATGTTGGGCATCGGCACCTATTTGGCATTGGCCTCGGTTTTGTTCGGCATCGGCGCCGTCGGTTTCTTGAGCCGCCGCAACATGCTGGTTCAGCTCATGTCGATCGAGCTCATGCTCAACTCGGTCAACGTTCTTCTTCTGGCCTTCAATCGTGCCTATCCCGCGAACCACGACGGTCAGGTCTTTGCTTTCTTCGTCATTGCAGTCGCGGCAGCCGAGGCGGCCGTCGGCTTGGCGATCCTCATCGCCTATTACCGCATCAAGAGGACGGTCGACACCGACGATGCGACCCTGCTGAAGTATTGAATCCATGCAAATAGAAGCCACTCAGCAGATCATGCTCCTTTTGCTCGTCCTGTTCCCGTTGGGCGGCGCGATCATCAACGGCCTGCTCGGTCGTTACCTCACCAAGGGGTTGGTCACGCTGGTCGGCGTCGGTTCGGTGGCCGTTTCGTTCGGATTGGCCGTGGCCTCGTTCATCCAGCTTTACGGCCTTCATCACGAGGCCGAGCATGCAACTCTCGTCTACCACTTCTACGAGTGGTTCTCGCTGAAGCTTCCTGGCGGGCAGGTAGTGCCGATCAACGTCCGCTTCGCGATGGATTCACTCAGCGGCGTCATGACGCTCGTGGTGACCGGCGTCGGCGGCCTCATCCATCTCTACAGCGTCGGCTACATGGGGGAGGACGAAGGCTACCCGAGGTTCATGAGCTTCTTGAACCTGTTCATGGCCTCGATGCTGATTCTGGTGCTCGGAAGCAGCATTCCACTCATGTTCGTCGGCTGGGAGGGCGTGGGCCTCTGCTCTTACCTGCTGATCGGGTTCTGGTATCAGAACCGTGAGTACGCGGCGGCCGGACGAAAGGCGTTCGTCGTCAACCGCATCGGCGATTTCGGAGTCCTGATCGGGATGTTCATCTTGGTCGTCGTTGCCGGTTCCTTCGAGTTTGCCGAAATCAACGCCGCCGCCGTGAACGGCCAGTTCGAGGCCGACTTTCCGGTCTGGATCTTGGGTGTTGCACCGAGCCTCGCCACCGTCGCGTGCGTGTTTTTGTTCCTCGGGTGTACCGGCAAGAGCGCCCAGATTCCGCTCTACGTCTGGCTTCCCGACGCCATGGCGGGTCCCACGCCCGTTTCGGCCCTCATCCATGCCGCGACCATGGTGACTGCGGGCGTCTACCTCTGCTGTCGTCTCTCGCCGTTGTTCATCACCTCGGACGTCGCGATGTCGATCATCGCCGTCGTAGGCACGCTCACCGCGCTGCTAGCCGCCTCCATCGCAGTGGCTCAACGGGAGATGAAGAAGATCCTCGCTTACTCCACGGTGAGTCAGCTCGGCTTCATGTTCGCAGCGGTTGGCGTGGGATTCTTCGCGGCGGGCTTTTTCCACGTATTCACGCATGCGTTCTTCAAGGCATGCTTGTTCCTCGGCGCCGGCTCGGTGATGCACGCCGTACACGCGCACGGTGACGCCGACATCTTCAAGCTGGGCGGCTTGAAGAAGGATCTGCCGATCACACGATGGACGTTCCTCGCAAGCTGTCTGGCGATCGCGGGGTTCCCGTTGACCAGCGGCTTCTTCTCCAAGGATGAGATCCTGCTCGGCGCGGCCGCCCAGGTTCATCGTCCCGACGGTGCGCTCATGCAGGCAGTGGGCTGGTTCACCCTGATAGGCCTCACGCTCGCGGCGGTCATGACGGCCTTTTACATGTTCCGTCTGTATTTCTTGACGTTCACCGGCGACTACCGCAGCGCGGATCAGTCCGGTGACCATCCGTATGACGCACACCCCCACGAATCTCCGCCGAGCATGGCCGTTCCGCTCGTGGTGCTGGGCATCGGTGCGCTCGTGGTGGGCTTTTTGGGGATGCCGCACGTGGTGCCGATAACAGGCACGCATTTGCCGAGCTGGTGGGGTCATTGGATGGAGTCGTCCGTTGCGGGCCGGCCGGTGCCCGAGGAGCTCAGCGTCGTGAACTTGGCTTCGGGTCTCGCCTTTGGGGCGATGGCCGTCGGCATCGGCGCTGCCTGGATGCTCTATCGCAACAAGAACGAGGACGCGCTCGCCAAGGCAGCCCCCGCCCGCCTCTATCAGCTCGCCTTCGACAAGTGGCGCGTGGACGAGCTCTATGCGGCCATCATCGTCAACCCCATCAAGAAGGTGGCCACCGCGGTCGGCCACTCCGACATGACCTTCGTCGATGCGCTGATGACGCGCCTGCCGAGCTTCAACGCCCGCGAGGCCGGTCGTCTTCTCGCTCGCCTGCAGAACGGCGTCGTCCAGATGTACGGCGCGGTCATGGTGGTCGGATTCGTCGGGGTGCTGGCATGGTTTTGGATGCCCCATGCGACCATCGAGGCGAATTTCGAGGGCACGGAGGTCGCCCTCGAAGCGCCGACGGGGCTCGGTTACGAGTATCGCTGGGATGCAAACTCCGATGGAGAGTTCGAGACGGCATGGACCAGCGCTGCATCCACCTCGTTCGCATACGGGCAAAACGACGTGCGAGGCGTGGCGGTGTTCCTGCGGAGCATCGAGACCGGGATCGAGCGCCAGATTCATGTCACCGAAAAGTGGACGCCTCTTCCCATCGAGTCCGTGATTCCCGTGGAACGCATGACGCCCAGCGAGCGCGGATTCGAGGTTCGCGTCGAAGGCACCGACTTGCTGTTCCGCAAGCCCTTCGCGCTCACGAAGGCCACGGGCAGCCAGGAGATGCGCTTGCCGATGGGACGGGTGGGGCGGCTCGGCCAGGCGCGTGTGTTTGCTCGGCCGCTCGTCGAAGCGACGGTGGAGGTCCGAAATGCGTTTGGAAACATCCGTCGCGCCTCCCGGGAGCTCGCATTGCCGTTTGCTTTCGAAGAGCAGGAGGCAACACCTCAGGCAATGCTGATGTCGCCATCGTCTCGTGAGGTGCTCCGATGAGCTCTCACATCCTATCGTGGCTTCTCGCGATTCCCGCGCTCAGCGCGTTGGTGGTCTTGCTCCTCCCGCGGCCCTGGGAGCGTACGGTGCGCCGCTTTTCGATTGGCGCGATGCTTCTCGAGCTCGTCGTGAGCATTCGCCTGATCTTCGCCGACTACTCGACTGCGGGATACCGATTCGTCGAGCAGGTGCAATGGATAGAGTCCTTTGGGATCTCCTACAAGGTCGGCATCGACGGCCTTTCCCTTTGGCTGGTCATCTTGACCACGGCGCTGTCCCCGATCGCTCTCTATGCCTCGTGGGGTAGCGTTACCACGCGCATCAAGGAATATGCGCTTTCGTTTTTGCTTCTCGAGCTCGGCATGCTGGGCGCGTTCGTGGCGCTCGATCTGTTTCTCTTTTACGTATTTTGGGAGCTGATGCTGGTGCCGATGTATCTGATCATCGGCATTTGGGGCGGCAAAGATCGCGTCTACGCGGCGCTCAAGTTCTTCTTGTATACGATGGTCGGCAGCTTGCTGATGCTCGTCGCCATCCTGTATGTCGTATCGAGCTATCGGGAGCTGGCAGGGCACTACACGTTCGACCTCGAGGAGCTTTCGAGCCTCGTCTTGCCGGCACTGCCCCAGTACCTGTGCTTCGCCGCATTCGCGTTGGCGTTTGCCATCAAGGTTCCCATGTTCCCGTTTCACACCTGGTTGCCCGATGCGCACGTCCAAGCGCCAACCGGGGGCTCCGTCATTCTGGCCGCCGTCCTGCTGAAGCTCGGAATCTACGGGTTCGTCCGTTTCGCCATGCCGCTCTTTCCGGTCGCCAGCCAGGCGATCGGTCCCATTCTCGCGGGGCTCGGTGTCGTCGGAATCATCTACGGAGCGTACGCAGCGTGGGTTCAGCGCGACCTGAAGAAGCTGGTGGCATACAGCTCCGTCAGTCACATGGGGTTCATCTTGCTCGGCCTTTTTGCGATGAACCGAAACGGCATCTCCGGCGCCATGCTGCAGATGATCAATCACGGTGTGTCGACGGGGGCGCTCTTCCTTCTGGTCGGCGTCATCTACGACCGCCGCCACACCCGCATGCTCGACGACTTCGGTGGCCTCGCGAAGGTCATGCCCTGGTACACGCTCATCTTCGTCATCATCACCATGAGCTCGATCGGGCTTCCCGGCACCAACGGCTTCATCGGTGAATTCATGATCTTGGCCGGCACGTTCTTTTCGCGGACGCCCATCGGCTTCGGGACCGCTTGGTTCGTGATGACCTTGCTGGCGGCGACCGGCGTGATCTTCGCCGCCGTGTACATGCTCCACGCCGTCCTGCGCATGTTCTGGGGCAAGGTGGAGCACGAGGAGAATGCGAACCTCACCGACCTCAATACGCGGGAGGTCATCACGCTGCTCCCCCTCGTGGGTCTGGTGTTCTGGATCGGCCTCTATCCGAGCTTCTTCCTCGACAAGATGAACCCCGCTGCGGACGAGTTCGTGACGGATTTCACCGTCCGATATTACGAGGGGCGCCGCACGTCCGAGCCGCGTCTGGTCGACTTCGAGCTCCTCAAGCGAGAGCTCGAAGCGGCGGGCGAGCTCGCCTTGACACGAAGCGCAGACGAGGAGGGTCGACCATGAGCTCCCTGATGGGCGTGTCGCCTCTTCTTCTGCTCGTCGCGGCAGGGCTGAGCATCATGATCATCGATGCATTCACCAGCGAGCGAGCGGAGCTCGCGATCGTGACCGCCTTGTCCCTCTTCATGGCGGCCGCCCTCGCTGGAGCCATGCTCGTCGGTAGCGAGTTGGCGCCAGCACCCGAGCTGGTGACTCGTTACCTCGCCGTCGACCGCCTTGGCCTCTTCTTCGACGTCGTCATTTGCGTCGGAGCTGGCCTTTCGGCGCTCCTCGCGGGGGGATACCTGCGAGAGCACGGCTTCGAACGAGGTGAATTCTACGTACTGGTGATCTTCACGGCATTTGGCGCGATGGTGCTCGCACGCGCAGTCGACCTGCTGAGCATCTTCCTCGGCCTCGAAACCATGTCTTTGGGTGTCTACTCGCTCGTTGCCTACCGCCGCACCAGCGCACGTGCGGTCGAAGGGGCGGTGAAGTACTTCCTCCTCGGCTCCTTTGCGGCCGCCATTCTCCTCTTTGGAAGCGCGCTGCTCTACGGAGCGACCGGGCACACCGATCTTGCGGGCATTCGAGAGGTCATTGCCGCCGGCCGCGCGGATTCGATTCTCACGATCCTCGCGCTGGTGATGTTGATCGTCGGGCTGACCTTCAAGGTAGGGGCGGTGCCGTTCCACATGTGGGTCCCCGACGCCTACGAGGGCGCCGCGACGCCCACGACCACGTTCATGTCCGTCGGAGTCAAGGCAGCCGCCGTCGCGGTGCTGGTTCGTGTCCTGGTCGGCGCGTTCGGCGATCCGTCGACCATGAGCCTCTACACCGGCTGGACCCCGGTAATCATCCTGCTGGCCGTGCTGAGCATGGTGTTCGGCAACGTCGCCGCGCTGGCGCAGAGCAGCGTCAAGCGGATGCTAGCGTACTCGTCCGTGGCACACGCCGGCTACATTTTGGTCGGCCTAGCGGCCGTACACGAGGCTGGCTCGGCCGCCGTCAGCTCCGTCCTCTACTACGTGGGCGCCTACACCGTGTCGAACGTGCTCGCCTTCGGCTCCCTCATCCTGATGGGGTCGAAGGGGAAAGAGGCGGTGAGCTACGAAGACCTCGCGGGCGCCGGTCGCCGTCATCCGTTGGCCGCGCTGCCTTTCGCCATCGGAGTGCTGTCGCTCTTGGGTATGCCGCCCACAGCCGGTTTTTTCGGCAAGTACTACGTCTTCAGCGCCGCTGTGCAGTCGGGGCTGGTCTGGCTGGCCGTCATCGGCGTCCTCGCAAGCGCCATAGGCGCCTACTACTACCTCAAGGTCATCGTCTACTTGTTCATGCGCGAGCCTGAAGAGGGCCGTCCGATCGCCGTTCCAATGCAATCGACCTACGTGGTCGCCGCCCTCGTCCTGGCGGGGTACTACGTGATTCGGATGGGCATCACGCCAGGGCGCTATCTCGACTGGGCGGTCTCGGCGGCCGCCAGCTTCGTGAGCTAGCCCGCACGACCGAGACGGTGGCCCGGCCTCACCAAGGAGCGACGCTTGCGGTCGGCCGGAAGTGCATCGAACGCACGCTTCCAGTCGGAAAAACGGCTGCCTGCCCGCACGGCATCGAGGACCGCCAACCCCTCGGCACGGCCTCCTTGGGCGAGCACGTATTCGACCCATGCCCACCGAGCGCTCGTCGCGCGCACGTCCACGCGGCCTCGCACACCCTTTCGGAGCCGGCGCAGCCGGGACTCCACCAGAGGGATGCCCGCGAAGGGATAGCCGTCGAGAGGCGTGTTCCGCTTGGCGACGAAGGGAGCCACCCCGAGGGACAACGGGATGGTCGACGAAAGCTCCTTTCCGAGCTCGACCAGCTCGTCGATGTCGTCGTCGGTCTCGCCGGGAAGCCCCACCATGACGTAGAGCTTCAGTCGCTTCATGCCATGACGGCGCGCGAGCATCGCTGCGTTCCTGAGCTGCGCTTCGCTGGTCCGGCGCTGGATCGCGTCCCGCATCCGCTGGCTGGAACCGTCGCTCGCAGTGGTCAAGATCCGATGGCCGCCCCGGGCGAGCGCGGCAACCAAGTCGTCCGTCAGACGGTCTGCGCGCAACGAGGAGAGCCCGACTTCTCGTCCCGAAGCAGCCAGTGCGTTCACGATGTCGACGATCTGAGGATGATCCGTCGTGGCGGCTCCCACCAGGCCTACCCGCTTCGCGTGGTCCGGAACCAACGACAAGATGCGTTCCTGCTGCACGATGCGCATTCCATCGTTCGTCGAGCGTCGCATGACACAATAGGTGCATCCACGATGGCAGCCGCGTTCCGGTTCGATCAGGAACATGTTGCGGAGCTCCGTATGCGGGGTGATGATCTGCGAAAATGCCGGAAGCTTCGCGTCCTCGGCCTTGTCGATGGGCGGCAGGATGTCCCCATGCGAGCTCGGGACGAATACGTGAGGATGATCCCTCAGCGTGCGAAGCGCGCCGGCCTTCGAGCTCGAGCCGAAGATCACTCCCAATACGTCGTGGATCGACTCGTCGGCCTCGCCCATCAACACGGCATCTGCAAAGGGGGCTAGCGGCAGCGGGTTACTGAACGTGAGTGGTCCACCCACGAGCACGAACGGGTCCTGCGGGCCGCGGTCTTCGCTCAGCGGTGCCAGCCCCGACAGCTCGAGGGTTTCGATCATGCCCGCCAGCTCGGTCTCGTACGCCACGGAAAATGCGATGATCGGGTAGTCGGAGACCGGTCGAAGCTTCTCGTACGTCAACAGAGGCACTCGCGACTGACGCCAGGCTCCGACGTCGTCGGGCAAGAATGCACGGTGGGCCGCACGTCCGTTCGAGGCGTTGATCGAACGATAGATCGTTTGATAGCCGAGTGAGGACATGCCGACGCCATATGGGCTCGGGTAGACGAGCGCGACCGATTCCGGAGCCTCCTTTTCGATGGCTCCAATCTCATCGCGCATTCGCGCCACGATTTCGCGTTCCAAACCCACTGCTCAGCCAATTGCTAGAAACAGCTGCTCAGTCTACGGCGGTTCCGATGCGGGACCAGCGGATGCGTTCGAACAACGATTCGCGCGTATTTCTCCAGGACATGTAGATGAACAACGCCTTGCCCTTGATTCGTGAATTGGGCACCGCGCCAATTAGAGGGTTGCGGCTGTCATTGGAGCTGTCGCGATGGTCGCCGAGGACGTAAACGTGACCTTCCGGAACTTCCAGCGGCAGACGATCGAGCGGAAAGTCGTGCTTCGAGTGGCTGATTCGGTGCGAGATGCCGTCCAGCTTTTCCAGATAAATCCTGCACGTAGGGTCTATGTTTCTCTGCTCCTCGTTCGAACAAGGGCCGAGCTCGACCGTTTCGAGGACCTCGCCGTTCCGAACGATCTTGCCGTCACGGATGACGATTTCGTCTCCTCCGACTCCGATGACCCGCTTGACGATGTCTTCGTTATCCGCAGGGCTGTGCAAAATGATCACGTCACCAGGATCGGGTCCGCCCCAATTCACGACTGCCTCGTTGGTGAAGGGCAGGAATAGTCCGTACGGGTACTTGGCCACGACGACCCGGTCGCCGTCGAGCAAGGTGGGCTCCATCGACGGTCCATCGATGGCGAAGGCCTCGAACAGCGTCACCCGGATGAACAACGCCAAGAGGAGCGCCCCGCCGATCGTCAGCAGATTCGATTTCCAGCTATCACCTTTTCTCGGCTGGCGCGCCGCTCTCGAAGCAGCTCTGTCTCGTCGTTTGCTCATTCGTGCGGGATCACCGGCAGGCAGCGCGGGCGAGCACTTCGCTGGCGCGGACGCTAGTCTGCGGGTAGGCATGCGTCAAGCGACCCCCATGAAGTTCCTATGCATCGACACGGCGACTGAATACGGCACCGTGGCCGTCACGCGCGAGGACGGGTCCTGTGCCTCGGTTTGCTGGCGCTCGTCCGGCGGGCATGCCGAGAATCTCCTTGGTTACGTCGAATCGGCGCTTTCCGAAGCAAACGCCTCGCGGGAGGAGCTCGGCGGGATCGGTGTCGTCACGGGCCCTGGAGGCTTCACCAGCCTACGGGTCGGGCTCGCGACAGCGAAAGGTCTGGCGCTCGGTTTGGACCTTCCCATCGTCGGGGTGAGCTCGCTCCGCGTCATTGCCCGGTCCATCGAGGCTTCCGATACGGATGCGGTACGCGTGCCCATCGTGAAGGCATATCGGGGTGACGTTTTTGCCGCAGCCTACGCCATGGCGAAGGACCACCTCGACGAGCTGGTGCCACCGATGTCGGGTCCAACGGCGGAAATCCTCGAAAAGATCCATCGCGTGGTTGGGGATCGCCCGATCGCGCGATCGGGAGAGGGACACGTCGTCACCCCGGAGGCGCTGGCGGACGAGGTGCGCTTCGTCATGCGGACCGAGGGCCCGGCCGACCTCGCGGCCTTGGAGCCGCGATACCTTCGCCCGAGTGATGCAAAGCTACCCGAACGCCGTTTGAGCACGAAGCACGCCGATCGCGATTAGCCGGCGTGTTCGCCGATCGCGTCGCGATACGCACGCTCGTAGAGGCGAATCGTGCGCTCCCAGGAGTGGTCGATTCGCATCACGCGGCTCTGCAGCTCCCGAAATGCCTTGGCGTTGGCAAAGGCCGCCGCAGCGCGTTGCAGAGCAGAAAGCAGCGATTTTTCGGTCGGGGCATCGTACAGGAACCCGGAACCCGTCTTCAACGAGGCCTCGCAGTCGACCACCTCGTCAGCCAGGCCGCCTTCCCGATGAACGATCGGCAACGAGCCGTAGCGCTGCGCGCGCATCTGGATGTTGTCGGTCGGCGCTTCGCGTCCTGGAACGACGACGAAATCGCTGGCTGCGATGAGCGAGTGTCTAAACGCCTCCTCGCTTCCCGTCCTGATCTGAATACGATCGGGCCATTGATCCCACAGCTCTTCGTAGATCGCTACCAGCTCACCGCCGCCTTCGAGCTGAATGACCAGTTGCACGTCGTTCCGCAAGAAGTCGGGGCCAACCTTGGCCAAGAGCTCCATTCCGTCACCCTCGACGCGCCCGATTGCGGCAAACAACGGCACGTCGCTGCGGACCGGCAGCATCACTTCACGCTGTAGGGCTGCCTTGCACTCCCCTTTGCCCTCCATGTCGAACGGATCGAAACGGGCGGGCAAGTGACCGTCTGTTGCGGGGTTCCAGCGAGCAGGATCGATACCGTGCCTGACACCGACCATGCGGGGGCCGATCTCGCGAAATACGGGTGCCAAGACGTTGGTGCTCTCCGGGGCCTGAAGCCGGTGTACGTAGTTGGGAGACAACGTCGTGATTCGATCCGCGCTCAACAAGCCGGCTTTCAGCACGTTGATGTGATCGCCCTCGCGGGCCTCTTCGCCCAGGCCGAGCCATTCCGCATCCCGTTCGTCGAACCTTCCTTGCTGCGCGGCATCATAGACGGTGAGAACGCTGGGCAGCTCGGGAAGCACCGAACGCAACCGGGCTAGTGCGGCGCCGCCCGCCCAGCCATGCGCGTGAACGACATCGTGGTCTGCGGCGCTCTGCCGGACATGCTCTGCCGCCGCCGCGGCAAACACACCGACACGCGTCGCGTCGAGCTGCTCACCTTCGCCGGTCAGCGACGTCGCAGACAGGAGCACCTCTTCGTTTCCAATGAAGGTGAGATCGACGCCGTCTGGATTGCGGCCCGTATAGAGCTCGCACGACCATGTCCTGCCGCCGAGGTCGACCTCGAGCTTGGTGAGCCGCCGGGCCAGCGCGAGCTTCGCCACGTCGATGTGACTGTAGAGTGGAGATACCAGCTCGACGCCGTGCTCGGCTCGGCGCAAGACCTTGGCCAAGGTCAGCACGTCGCGTGCCTCCTGGGTCGAGGTGAATGCTTGGGGGGCGATGAACGAGACTCGCAAAGTGCTGGACCATAGCGATTGTTGGTGGCACCGGCCACGTGGAAAAAACATGGTTGCACCCGACGCCTGCTGCGCCAGGATGCGTATCGATGGCTGAACGCGGGAAAATCGCCGTGACTGGGGCTTCTGGGCTCGTGGGCGCTGCTCTGGTGCCCGCGCTTCGGGCCCACGGGTACGACGTTTTGCGCCTAGTGCGGCGCGCAGCCTCCGCGGACGACGAGGTCCAGTGGGATCCTGGCGCCGGCACGATCGATTCCGACGCACTTCAGGGCGTCAAGGGGGCCGTCCACCTTGCCGGCGAGAACATCGGTTCCGGTCGCTGGACCGAGAGCAAAAAGAAGAAAATTCGAAACAGCCGTGTCCAAGGTACGGAGCTTCTGGCGAGCGCTCTCGCGAAGCTTTCCCCAAAGCCCGACGTGCTGGTTTCCGCGTCCGGGGTCAACTACTACGGAAACCGCGGGTCCGAGACCTTGGATGAACGCAGCGCCTCGGGGAGCGGCTTTCTCGCGTCCGTGTGCCGAGAATGGGAGGCCGCGACCTCTGCGGCTAGCGAAGCTGGAATTCGGGTGGTGCTCGCTCGCTTCGGCATCGTGCTTTCCTCCGAGGGCGGCGCGCTCGAGAAGATGAAGATCCCATTCGTCTTGGGAGTTGGCGGTCGCATCGGCGATGGCACGCAGTACATGAGCTGGATCGCCTTGGAGGATATCGTATCAGCCATCGTCTTCGCGCTCGATCGACATGATCTGCAGGGACCGGTCAATTTCGTTTCGCCCACACCCGTGACCAACGCGGATTTCACAGCCACTCTGGGTCGCGTCCTCAAGCGTCCCACCGTGTTGCCCGTACCCGAGTTCGCGTTGCGGCTCGCGCTCGGCTCGGAGATGGCCAACGAGCTGCTGATCGGTGGTGTGCGTGTGATTCCGGCCGAGCTCCATTCTCATGGCTTCGAGTGGCAATATCCCACGCTCGAGCCTGCGCTGCGTTCGATCCTCTGACACTGCGTCTTGCTTGACCGGCCCTCGCGCTTCGGCAGACACTCCCGTCGTGCCAAGGGGGCTGCCCTCATGGAGCGCTTGGGCGTCCGCCCTGGCGTTCTTCCTCACCGGACTGTTTCCGCTCTTCAACGCAGATGCCTATGGGCACCTGGCCCAAGGGCGCCAGATCGTGGCGCTCGGCAGGGTCCCGACAGTCGACCTATTCTCGTTTTGGAGGTCGGATCCCCAGCCGTGGAAGAACTACGAGTGGGCGTACGATTTGGCGACCTGGCTGGTCTACGACCATTTGGGGGCGAGTGCCTTGGTCTTGCTCAAGTGCGTCGCCTTGGGTTTGCTCGGTCATCTCCTCGTGATCCTGGCCCGCAGGTTGGCGCTCGGAGCCGAGCTCGCCGGGCCGCTCGCGCTCGCCGGGCTGTTGATCGCGCTCCCGATCGTCCGATTTCGGTTCACCACGCGCCCCCAGGTCCTGGGGCTCCTATTCCCAGCCATCTTGGTTTTGGGCATCAACGCGTTCTTTTCCGACCGACACTCGGTTCGGAGGAAAGCTTGGATTCTGGCGGGGCTCACGCTGCTGCAGCTCGTGTGGGTGAACGCCCACGGCTCTCACCTTCTCGGACTGGCCATCAGCGCGATCTTTGCAGGCTTCTCGATTCGTACGGGCGCGTTTCGTTGGATGCTGGGCTTGTTGGCCCTACAAGCCGCTGCCACGGCCTGCACGCCATTTGGTGCGGCCATCGCGACCGACGCGATCGCACACGTGCTCGATCCCCGGTACCGCGAGCTCGTGGTCGAGTGGGGTCCATGGTCGCCCCGAGATCCGCTACGGCTTCTGATCGCGCCGCTTGCCGTTGCGTTGCTCGTGCTCTTGGCGATGCGGCCGGTGACCCGGTCCTCGAGGTTCGGGCTCGCCTACGCGGTGTTTTGCGTGCTGCTGAGCCTGATGGCGTTTCGATCCATGCGCTTCGTGGGCCACCAGCTCCTGTTCTGCGCACCCTTCATCGCGGCCGGCGTGTCTCGCATGCCTTGGGCCGGGACGCTGCGCCGCTCAGCGCCTGTGGTCGTTGCTTGCGCCGCGGTCGTGTCTGCCGTCTGGATGACGCGCTTGGTGCCTGCGCTCGGCTTTGGCCTCGGTGAGGCGAAGGACGCGTATCCCTGGGCCTCGGGTGACGTCATCGAGCGGTTCGTCGAGAAGCCCAGAATTCTCGCCAGCATGGAGGATAGCTGGTTTCTCATGTTTGCCGCTCCGAGCGCAAAGCTGCTGATCGACGGGCGGGTCCCGTTTTACGGTCCGGACATGATCCGGCGGGTCGGTCAGAGCTTTGCAGACGTGCCTCTTCTGGCGGCGGAGCTGCGAGAGCGCGACGTCAACACCGTGGTCATCGACCACACGCGCTCGGACCACATTCCGGCAACGGAGCACTTGAGCCGCCGTGCGGATTGGGTTTTGGGGTTCGTGGAAGACGGCCACTCGTTATTCATTCGAAGGGACGTGGCATCGGGGCTCGATCCATTCGAGATCGTCGGACCCGGATATCGCTCGGGGCGTCTGCTCGACTCGCGCGTGCCCGAAGCAGACGTGACGAGGGAAGTGCAGCGGCTCGGCTCACAGTTGAACACTTCCGTCATTCACGCTTGGCATCAGGGCTTGGAGCTCTTGCGTCCCCTCGCGCGCGACGGTGATCGCGCGGGTATTCGAATGCACCGCAGCGCTGCTGAAAGGGCTCGGGCTCGGGCGGCCTACGAGCGCATTTCAGTGGCTGCGAAGCGATTTCCAGGTTTCACCAGCATCGAGCTATTCCGCGCGATGGCGGCTCTGTCGGCCTGTGACGTACCCGAGGCCCGAGAGGCACTCGGTCGGGCGATGTATGGCGGACAGACACGCGCTACGACCCTCGTCGCGCTCGAGCTCTCGCTCCGGGCAGGGAGCCGGGCGGACCGTGACGCTGCATTGGCACAGCTCAGGCGACTCCGAATGCACCCGGAGAGCCGTGACGATCCCTGGGTCGCCGCGATCGAGCGCGAAGTCGGCATTCGATGCCCGGCGCGCTAGGCAGCTCCATCCCGATCGAGCTCGATCAGGGTGATCTCGGCGGGTGCGGCGATGCGCATCGGAGGCCCCCAATAACCGGTGCCGGAGCTGACGTAGATCTGAGAGTCACCGCGTCTGTGTAGTCCCGAGAGAAACGGCTGGACCAGCCGGGTCAAGAATCCAAAGGGGAAGATCTGACCGCCGTGCGTGTGGCCCGAGATCTGAAGGTCCACGCCGTGGTTGCGAGCTTCGTCGAAATGGACCGGTTGGTGCGCCAAGAGCACCACGGGCCTGCTGGTGTCCCGCCCGTTCATGGCTCGCGCCATGTCGGCGCCGTGTCCGTTGCCGAACTGGTGCGCCGTCCAATCGTCGACGCCCGCCACGTGGATCGATTCGCCGTTCTTCTGGACCTCCACGTGCTCGTTCCGAAGAGCCCGTATGCCTAGCCCGTTCAGGAACTCCAGCCATGCGTCGGCCCCCGAGTAATACTCGTGATTGCCGGTCACGAAGTACGTTCCCAAAGCCGCGCGGATTTCTCCGAGCGGTGCCACGGCAGCTCCCAAATCTTCGACGGTACCGTCGATCAGATCACCCGTGATCGCCACGATGTCGGGTTCGAGGGCATTGACCTTGCGCACGACGTCCTGCACGAAATCTCGCCCGATGGTGAGCCCTACGTGCATGTCGGTGAGTTGAACCAGCCGCAGGCCGGCGAGCTGGGCGGGAAGCTTCTTCAAACGCACGGAGACGCGCTTGACCTCGACCGGACGTATCGCAGACCAAACACCGTAGCCCGAAAGCGCGAATCCTAGGGCTCCGGCGCCTCCGGCCAGCAACTGAGCGAGAAACTGACGCCTGCCGCCGTCGATCGAGACCAGGCTCGCGTACTTGACCCAGCTCCACCGAGCGAGCTCGCCGCCCCAAAGAAGGACCAGCAGCAGAAACATCGAGCCCATCCACACGTATCCCACCCAGGAGATGGGAACGGCGAGGTTCCGCGGCAACGTGCGCCACGCCATCATCGATGCGGGGATCGAAAGGGCGAGCAATACCAGCGACACGGTGGCGATCTGGCGCCAGGGCGACGGCCACATCGGATCGCGGATGAGCCGTGCCCACAAGTAATAGTGGGTTGCCACGGTCAGGCCGAAGATGACTCCGAAAAAGATGAGGATGCGGCCGAGCGACATTTGGCGCCGTGCTGCAGCGTCTAGGGATGTGTCACCAGCACGTCAAGTCGCCGCTTGGCCCGGCACGGAAGGATCGCGAGAGTCATCTGGCGCAGGATCCCCCAAAGCCGTGGCTCTTTACGCCTCGGGGCAGTCCCCCTATAACCGCGCGGTCTCATGAATGGCGAACCGGAGAATCCACACCGCAGGGCGATTCGAGCCGGATTGGCGGCCGTGGCCCTGCTCATGTCGACCAATGTACAGGCCGGAGCGCAAGAACCGACTCGAGAGCCTCCTCCCGAAGCTTCCGCAAAGGAAACCATCGAGGAGTTGGTGACGGCGCCTGGTGGCGTTCCAACTGAATCCATCGATCCCGACCTGGCCGTGGAGATGCTGAAATCGAGCACCGCGAAGCTGGAAGAGCAGCTGAGGAACGACCTCGCCGGGGGCACGTACGTCATCGATTTCGACGAGGGCTTCGAATGGGTGCGGCTCGTCTCGGGAGAGTGGGTCAAAGGCGAGATCCAACGCATGCGAGACGATGTCCTCGAGTTCGACAGCGACAAGCTCTCCATGCTCAGCATCGACTTCGCGGACGTGACTCATCTGTACTCGCCACGCGTGGAAACCTATTTGTTCTACGATCGAGTCAGCGCCACCGGAAAGGGGATCATCATCCAAGACGAGGTCATTATCGAGACCGAGGAAGGTGTCAGAATCTTCCCGCGGGATGAGCTGCAGTCGATCATTCCCGGAGGAGATCGCGAACGAGACTGGTGGTCGATGAAGCTTCGGTTCGGGGCCACGTTCAACAGGGGCAACACCGATCAGCTCACCTATGACATCAATTTCAATACGCGCCGGGAGGACGATCTCACGCTTCTCGATTTGAAGTACAATGCGTCCTTCGGTCGGACGGGCGGCGAACAGAACGTCAACCGGCATCTAGGAGAGCTGAACTTGAAGGTTTTCGTCTCCAGGCGTTGGTTCGTCACGCCCGCATTTGGGCAGCTCTTGAACGACCGTTTCCAGAACATTCGGTTCCGAGCCACGCCTGCGGCCGGCGCTGGCATTCACATCATCGATTCGTCCAAGGTCAAGTGGGATTTCCAAACGGGTCTCGGCTATCAGTTTCTCCGATTTCGAGATGAAAGCGTCACGAACGGAGACAATCCGCAGAACGACGTGTTCATTCCGCTCTACACCTACGCGGATTTCGAGATCACGGGCGACATCGATCTCACGCTGAGCTGGAGGACCAACCTCGTGCTGACGACCATCGGCAACACCAACCACACCGGCAAAGCCGATCTATCCATCGAGGTCAATAGCATCCTCAACTTCGACATTGCGTTTCTGTATCTCCGGACCGAGGATCCAGGCCCTCCATCGGATCCCGCAGACCCGCCTCTCGAGCAGAACGACTACCAGCTCATCATCGGCGTCAGCGTCGAGTTGGGGTAGCGCTACGTCCGCCGCGTGAGCCGGCCAAGCGCAGTAGCTCCCCGACGGAGTGATCGGCTTCGATGGGATGGCGGAGAGGAAAGCGCTTGTCGATATGGTAGTGCGTGCGACGGCCCTGGCGTCGCCGCGAGATGGCCCCTGCTTCTTCGAGCTCGCCCAGGATCCGCTGCACGGCTCGCTCCGTGATGCCAACCGCTTGTGCGATCTCGCGGACTCGAATGTCCGGGTCGCGTGCGATGCACAGCAGTATATGCCCGTGATTACTCAGGAAAGTCCATGCTGGAGCCGTCTGGTTCGGGATGGCCATCGTACTGCCGTCTCTATTTACATAAAACACAAATCACGTATTGACAAGCAGGAAAAAAATAACATGCTTCAAATATCATGAATCCGGCGACTCATAGCGTTTTGTCGTCCCGGCCGTCGCCCTTGCGGCGAACGCGACAGCTTCTAGACCTCGATAGACAAGACATCGCTGTCATCATCATCTACGGCGTTGCGTTGGGTCTGCTGTCGCTCGCGGTTCCCATTGCGGTTCAGTCGCTCGTGAATACGGTGGCCTTCGGCTCTCTGATTCAGCCTCTGGTCGTGCTGACGATACTTCTTGCCGTCGCTTTGATCGGCGCAGCGGTGCTTCGGGCTCTCCAAGTACGAGTCGCGGAAATGCTGCAGAGGCGTTTATTCGTCCGAATGGTGATCGAGATCGGTGATCGCCTGCCTCGCATGAGCGCGCGGGCGCTTCGGGCGGCCAATGGTCCCGAGCTCTTGAACCGATTCTTCGACGTATTCACCACGCAGAAGAGCTTGGCGCATCTGCTACTTGGCGGAATCGACGCGCTGTTGATCGCGCTGGTCGGGATGGCGGTCTTGGCGTTCTACCATCCCTGGCTCCTGGCGTTCGACATCGTCTTGATTCTGGGCGCGTTGATCGTGCTCTTTCCCCTGGGGCGAGGCGGAACCCGGACCAGCGTGGCGGAGTCGAAATCAAAATACGCCGTTGCATGGTGGCTCGAAGAAATGGCACGGCACCCGCTGTCTCTAAAGCAGGCAGGGGGCGGAGATTTCGCACAGGAGCGCGTCCAAGCGCTTGCTCACTCGTATCTCGACAATCGGGATCGACACTTCAAAATCGTCTTCCGTCAGCTCATCGGCGCACTGACCTTCGAGGTGATTGCAAGCGTGGCGCTGCTAGCCCTCGGTGGATTGTTGGTGATCGAGCGTCAGCTCTCGCTCGGGCAGCTCGTCGCTGCCGAGCTCATCGTGACGGCCGTGGTGGCTTCGATTGCAAAGCTCAGCGGGAAAGTGGAGATCTTCTACGACTTGGTTGCTGCCGTCGACAAGCTCGGAGATATTCTCGATCTTCCCCTCGAGCGTGAGGGTGGGGAGAGCCCACCCTCCAGCGCGGAGCCTCGTGGGCATCTACACATTCGAGATTTGGAGATCGATCCGGTGCTACACGACGAAATGCCGCCGATTTCTCTCGATCTCCGACCTGGGCAGTGGCTTGCGATCACCGGTGCGCCCGAGCGTGCCACCGCACATTTGGTGGATGCGATCTTCGGATTGAATCCCGCCCGTGCGGGTCTCGTGGAGATCGACGGACACGACACGCGCGATCTTTCGCTTCGCAACCTTCGATCTCGAATTGCGCTCGTCCGCAATGTCGAAGTCTTGCCGGGCACCATCCTCGATAACCTCCGTTCGGCGAATGCCGAGCTCAGTGCCGACGATGCATGGGCTGTTCTTCACGACGTGGGTCTAGAAGAGAGCATCAAGTCCTTGCCCGATGGTCTCAGCACCGAGCTAGTCGTGGACGGCGAGCCGTTGACACGTTCGCAGACGATTGCGCTGACAATTGCGAGAGCTCTCGCGGGCAGCCCGTCGATTCTCGTTCTCGACCGGACGCTCGACTGGCTTGGTCCGAAGGAGCGGCGGGCCACGCTCGACGCCTTGCTTTCTCGAAGTGAAGTCTCGGTCTTGCTCATCACCGACGAATCGGAGCTCGTTTCCCGCGCCGATGTGCAATTGGACCTATCCGAGCTGTTCAAACCGCATGGAGAAGCAGCATGAAGCATTCCTCGATGGACAACACGCCCTGGACTGGTTTCGTGCGTGATCAGCTTCCCCCCGGGTTAGAGGTTGGCGCGCCTCGACGGCCGACCACCGTGGCAAAGATGCTCGTCGCCATGTTCCTGATGTTCGCGCTGATCGCACTGTTGGCTCCCTGGACCCAAAACATCCGCGGGCGGGGCCGCGTGGTCGCGTACTCTCCCGATCAGCGGGTGCAAACTATTGAAGCGACCATTTCCGGCACCATCGAAAAATGGTTCGTGCAGGAAGGCTCCCAGGTCAAGAAGGGCGATCCAATCGTGAAGCTGACAGACAATGATCCCAGGATTCTCGATCGGTTGGATGAACAGCGTGGGGCCATCGAGCTGCAGCGCATTGCAATGTTGCAACGCGTCGAAACGCTGACCTCTCGGGTCGAGTCGCTGCGGCGCTCGCAACGCGCCGAGATCAACTCTGCTGAGGCAAACGTGGCCATCGCCCACCAGGACGTAGCGGCAGCCCAGCAGGACCTCACCGCGGCACGCGCGGAGCTCGAGACGAACGAGCTCAACTTGCGCCGGCAAAGCGATCTTCGCAAAGACGGATTGGCCTCGCAGCGCGAGCTCGAGCTCGCGGAGCTCGCGGAGCGGCAGAGCAGGGCAAAGGTGGCGTCAGCCGAAGCGAAGTTTCAGGCATCTCAAAACAAGCTTTATCAGAGTCGCGCGGCCCTTCGTCGCGTCATCGCGTCCGCCGAGGCGGAGATCGAAGGCGCCGAGGCAGCTCTGAATAGCGCCCAAACCGACTCTGCGTCCGTAAGCGGCGGCCTCGCTCGCTTGGAGGTCGACATCGCGCGACAAGAAGCGCAGATCATCGCCGCCCCGATCGACGGAACGATACAAAAGGTCGTCGGCAGGCTCGGCGGCGAGCAGGTGTCACGCGGTGAGGTGCTGGCGGTGCTGGTGCCGCAGACCAACGATCGAGCGGCCGAGCTCTATGTCGACGGAAACGATGCGGTTCTGATCAAACCTGGAACCAAGGTTCGGCTTCAGTTCGAGGGATGGCCCGCGGTGCAATTTGCAGGCTGGCCGTCCGTGGCGGTGGGTACCTTCGGCGGCCGAGTTGCGTTCGTCGACGCCACCGACGATGGACGAGGCAACTTCCGCGTCTTCATCGTGCCCGATCGAGAGGACGACCCGTGGCCGGCCGCGAGCTATCTTCGCCAGGGCGGCCTCGCGAAGGGGTGGATCCTTCTGAATCAGGTGCGCCTCGGGTTCGAGGTCTGGCGACAATTCAATGGCTTTCCGCCGACGACCGATCCGCCGCCCATGGCTTCTCCGGACGAGGGAGTCCAATGATCCGAAAAGCGTCGCTCTGCCTAGGCTTCTTGTTGGGGGGCGTTTTCCACTCGATCGCACTCGCGAGCGAAGAGCGCATGGCGCCCCTGCGCTTCGACGAAGTGCTGCGGTCGGTGACGGCCCATGATCCCCGCATCCGCAAGGCCGTAGAGGGGCTGCGTCGCGCCGAAAGCAACACCATGCAAGCGCGCGGTGCGTTCGATCCGCGCGTCGAAGGAGACGCCGCGCTGCGGACCGGCGCCTACTACGACTTGAGGCGCGCTGACGTCGAGCTTCGCCAAGCCACGACGCTCTGGGGGTCGGAGATCTACGCCGGTTATCGAGTGGGCTTGGCTCGGAATGATCGCTGGCCGACCTACTTGGAAGATCAAACACTTTCGGGCGGCGAAGTGCGTGCAGGCATCGACATGCCGATCTGGCGTGGGGGTCCCATCGACGAGCCTCGCGCGAAACGCGCCCGCGCACTGGCGCTCGAAGAGGCCGCGCGCCACGACCTCTCGGGCATGGAGCTCAACCTCGAGCTGGCCGCCGCCGGCGCCTACTGGAAGTGGGTGAGCACGGGCCAGAAGCTGGAGGTCACGAGGGGCCTTCTTCGCCTCGCCGAAGAGCGTGATGGCCAGCTTCGACGGCGGTTGGCGGCAGGCTCGATCGCGGAGTTCGACGTCACGGACAACGAGCGCATCTTGTTCGAGCGCCGGGCATTGCTCGTCGCTGCCGAACGCGCCTTCGAGCAGGCTGCGTTCGAGCTGTCGTTGTTTCTACGGGATTCCCAAGGGCAATCCGTGGTCCCGGGATCGAGTCGACTGCCCGCCGATCAGGAGCTCCCGTCAGGCCAGGAGCCCGTCGAGGCACTAGTCATGGAACGCGTTCTCATGTGTCATCCCGATCTCCGACAGGTCCGTGCTCAGCTCGATGCCGCAGAGGTCGACGTGGCGCTCACGAAGAATCAGCTCGCGCCCGACATCAAAGCCCTTTTCCAGTATTCCCGCGACTTGGGTGAGCTCACGGGCACCGATCTGGACTTCACGCTCCCAGGAAACGTGTTCAAGGTAGGGGTCCAGCTCTCGATGCCGCTTCCGTTTCGGAGCGAGCGCGGCCGGGCGGGCATCGCCCGCGCAGAGGTCGCACAGACCGAAGCCGAGGCTCGCTTTCTGGAAGATCAGTTGACCGCCCGGGTTCGCGACGCTGCCTCGGCGGTGCGAGCCGCTCAAGAACGGGTCGAGCTCACCCAGGAGATCGTCGAAACCGCTGTGGAGCTTGCCGAGGGCGAGCGGCGCCGGTTCGACGTAGGGGCCAGCAACCTCATCTTCGTCAACCTTCGAGAGCAACAAGCCGCCATGGCCAAGATGCAGCTCATCGAAGCGATTGCGATCGTTCAGATCGAGCGCACCCGATGGGATACGACGACCCGCGTCGAGTGCGGCCGCGGCGGGTAGAAGGGTCGCCGGCGCTCAACCGTGGCAGGTCATTCGCTCGCCGCCCACCGAGCGACGAGATCCGGTCGATTCGAGACGCGCAAGCAGCTCCTCGCTTGCGCGCAGTGCGAGTAAGGGATCCTCGTCGAGAACCAAGACGTGACCCATTTTTCGGCCGGGGCGGGGCTGAGCCTTGCCGTAGAGATGGAGCCGTGCCTCGGGGCGGGCGAAGACCAGGGTCCAATCGGGCTCGCCATCCTGCCAGAGATCTCCGAGCAGGTTGACCATTGCGGCCGGGCGGAGAAGTGAAGGATCACCGAGGGGAAGATCGAACACCGCGCGAACGTGTTGTTCGAACTGAGAGGTGACACAAGCCCCGAACGTGTAGTGGCCGCTGTTGTGCGGGCGGGGCGCGATCTCGTTTACGAGCACGGCCGTCCCGCCGACCAGAAACATCTCCACCGCCATCATTCCCACGTGGTCGAGGGCGTTGGCGATTCGGGCTGCGATCTCGAATGCTTCCGTTTCTACCGTACTGGTAATCGGGGCAGGCGCGACCGTGGTGTGAAGCACGTGATTGCGATGAACGTTCCGAGCGACGGGATAGAAGCGCATTTCGCCCCTCGGATTTCGTGCGAGAAGCACAGAGATTTCAGCGTCGAACTCGACGAATTCTTCGAGCATGGCAGGCATTGCTCCGATCGCCTCCCACGAAGCTTCGAGCTGGTTTGCGGCGGCGATCACGGCCTGACCCTTCCCGTCGTACCCCGAGTGCCGGCTTTTCAGCACGCAGGGGAAACCGAGGCTGGCTGCCGCTTCGCGGAGCTCGGTCAAGTGGCTCACCGGGAGGCAACGTGGTTGCGGCGCCTCGATGCTTTCGAGGAAACGCCGTTGCGCTCGACGATCCTGGATGGTTTGCAAAACCGAAGAAGAGGGGCGAACGGGACCGATGCGCTCGAGATCGGCCAGCATGGATGCCGGAACGTGCTCGGTGTCCAGCGTGATGACGTCGACTCGACGAGCGAGCTGTTTGGCCGATTCGACGTGGTCGAGCTGGCCGGGGACCCACTCATCAGCCAGAGGGACCGCGGGATCGTCTCGATCGGGGCTCAATACACAGACTCGGTAACCCATGCGGCGGGCCTCGAGAATCATCATCCGTGCGAGCTGGCCCCCCCCGATGATGCCGAGCGTTGCACCTGGGAGCAGTGGGCTCATAGCTTCGTCTCCAGGACTTTCGCCGTCTGCGCGGATCGATAGGCCTGGAGCCGTCCGCGTAGCTCTGCGTCGCCCCGTGCCAGGATGGCTGCGGCCAGCAGTCCGGCATTCGCGGCGCCGGCATCGCCGATGGCCAAGGTGCCCACCGGGATTCCCTTCGGCATCTGCACGATCGACAAGAGGGAATCCATCCCGCTGAGAGCGCTCGTACGAACGGGGACGCCGAGGACGGGAAGCAGAGTCTTGGCAGCGGCCATGCCGGGTAGATGGGCTGCGCCACCAGCGCCCGCGATCAGGACCTCGATGCCCCGGGCCTCTGCCTGCTCACAGAAGCTGAACAGTAGGTCGGGCGTTCGATGGGCGGATACGACCTTCGCCTCGTACGGGATCCCGAGCTCGCTCAGCACACGGGCCGCGTGCTCCATCGTGGACCAATCGCTCTGGCTGCCCATGATGATGGCAACGCGGGCCGGAGGGGGATCAGGGCTTGTTGGTGCTCCCATGCGACAATATACTCACGAACCCGGCTTCGCGGGTCCTATATTGCCGGAGGCCTTCGAGCGCAAGCCGTTCAGGCGAAAAAAGCTCCCAATTGCCGACAGTTAGCGATTTGACTCGTGAAATCAGCGTCATGTAAGGTCGGCACGCCTCGATTGCAGCACGTGAGCTGAGGAACGACGAAACATGGCAAAAAATAGCGCGAAGGCTGCGGACCAGGATTCCTCGTGGACTTTCCTCACCAATCATTCTCACGTGCTCTTGTGCCTTGCAGAGGACCCCGAAGCGCGAATGCGCGATGTTGCCACACGGGTGGGGATTACCGAGCGCGCGGTTCAGCGCATCGTGTCCGAGCTCGAGGCCGCAGGCTACCTCGTGCGGCACAGAGAAGGGCGCCGAAATCGATACGAGGTCGAGGGGAACCTTCCATTGAGACACCCCGTCGAGGGTCACCGGAATCTCGAAGCCCTCATCAGGCTCATCCTGGGCTCCGAGGCCAAGCCGTCCCGCTGACGGCGCGCGCTCAGCCTTCGTCCGATTCGGAGTCGTTCTTCTCTTCCCGGCGGCGTGTGAGCTCCGACTCGAGCTCGGTTTTGAGCGCTTCGAGACGCTTGATGCGAGCCTCCGCTTCCTCCTCGTCGATCTCGCCCGCATCGTTCTTCTTCAGCTTCGCGATCTCTTCCACGACGCTTTCGAGCTTCTGCTCCAGCTTGGCCTCGCTCTCGGCCAGCTCGGCCTTGTCGAACATCCGTTCTTCGGGTCGAGATTCGTTCGCCGACGTCTTTTCTCTGCGCGCGCGCTGGACCGCGGGAATGAAAACGCGGTTCTCCGGGAGCTGGCGTTGATTCATGAAAGTGGGGGACACGATCTCGATGCCCGCCTCGTGCAGGCTGTCGAGCGCGCTCTTACGGAGCTCGGACTCCGCGCTGAGCAGGTATTTCACCTCCTCGAGGAAGCCTGCCACCTGATAGGTGATCGAGAAATCTCCCAGCTCCAACACGAAAACGAATGGATCCGCGAGACCCGCACGACGGGCAGCTTCGAGCAAGCATTTTTCTACCTCGCCGCGGGGCACGTCGTATCCCAGCGAAACCGTGGCGGAGATGAACGTGCCCGAGGAGCGGACCACGGTGACGGGGTTTGAAACGAGGTAGAGGTTCGGTAGGGTCGTCAAGTCGCGCCGCTCGTTCTGGATCTCGGTTCGCAGCAACCCGAGCTCGGACACGCGTCCGCGGTGTCCTTCGACGACGATGAAGTCCCCAGGCTTGAAGTTTCGAATGGAGCGCAGCATCAGGCCGGCCATCGCGTTGCCTAGCAGGGTGGTCGATGACAGGGCGACTGCTGCGGTCACCAAAATCCCCAAGAGGCTCAGAAGCTGCCCACGAGCGGCGTCGGCAATCGGAAGCTCGAGGATCACGAGGACTACGACGACACCCGCCAATGCTCCAATGAGAAGTTGTTGCGAGATGCGGCTCCCGGACGTCGGAGGCTTTCGCTTCATCAGAAGCTGATACGCAGCAGTGACGATCAAGATCCCGATCAGCAGTATGACCAGCGCGGGAAGCCACTCGCGGAGGGAGGCTGGAATCGATTTCAGGTAGTCCATTTCAACTCTTCGAAAGCACCAAGAGGGCCATGTAGCCGACGAAGCCGGCTAGAAGCACGAATCCCTCGGCTCGGGTAACCCTCATCCCCGTCTTCATCAAGGGAAACAGCAAGAACGAAGCGCCCAGCATCCACCACATGTCTCGGCCGAGGATTTCTGCCGGAACGGTCAAGGGATGAATGAGACTGGTCGCACCGGCGATGCCCAACACGTTGAATATGTTGGATCCCACCACATTGCCGACAGCGACGTCGTCTTGGCCCCTGCGAGCCGCCACGAGTGACGTGGCGAGCTCCGGTGTGCTCGTGCCGGCAGAGATGATGGTGAGACCAATCACCGTATCCGAGACGCCAAGCGCGCTCGCCACGGCAATCGCGCCGCTGACGAGCGCCTTCGAGCCTGCGGCCAGCAATGCCACGCCGGCAACGACGGCTCCGATGTTGAAGGCCGCGGCGGCCTTGCCCGTTCGTCCGAAAGAAGCGGTCGTGAGCTGCTCGAACTCCTGTTGCTCGAGAGGCGTCACGCTCTTTCGACCCAGCCAAACCGCATACGCGGTGAATGCGACCATGGCAGTGAGCAAGAAGGCGCCCTCGATGCGATCGAGCAGTGAATCGCGTGTCAGAAGGTAGAGCTGAAAGGCAGCCAGCATCATCACCGGCCATTCGAGGCGAACCGTGTTGCCCAAGATGCGAAGCGGTCGAATCAGGGCTGCAAGCCCGAGAATGGCGCCGATGTTGAAGATGTTCGACCCGACCACGTTGGCAATCGCGATTCCGGGGCTACCCTCGACGGCCGCTTGCAACGACACGACGAGCTCGGGCATCGACGTACCCGCCGCCACGATGGTGAGCCCGATGACCGGCGGCGAAATCCGAGCGAGCAGCGCAATGCCGCTCGCGCCCCGCACGAGCGCCTCGCCGCCACCAAATAGGAGAACGAGGCCACCGACGATCAGCGCCCATTGCAAAATCATGGCTCAGTCACCCTCGAATCGAGCAGCTTCAATTGTGGCCGATGGCAAGCTACCATACTTGGTCCCATGAGGTGTGGGCACACTTGGACGGCACGGATCTTGGCAGATGCGCGGGCCAAGACACGCAGACTTGGTCTAGCCGCGTTCTCGAGCGTTCTCATCGCCGGTTTCTCATCGGCTCCGGTCGCATCGGCAAAGGGCTTCGAAGGAGGGCAGTCGATCTACGGATGGACGGAGTATGCGCATCTCTATCCGAAGGGGCTTCGCTTGAAGGCGAAGCTCGACACCGGCGCGAATACCTCGTCGCTCAATGCGCTCAACATGGAGAAGTTCGAGCGCGATGGCGAGCCTTGGATCAAGTTCGAGGTCATCGACCCCTCGGGCGACGAGCGGATCCGATTCGAGCGTCCGATTTCGCGCGAAGTCCACATCAAAGACCTCGATGGAGGATCGGACAGCAGGCCCGTAGTGCGGATGGAGTTGTGCATCGGACGCACGTACCGGGAAGTAGAGTTCAGCTTGGTGGATCGAAGCCACTTCGACTACCAGGTTTTGGTGGGCCGAAACTTCCTCGCAGATGCGGTGCTCGTCGATGCGGGGAAGAGGTTTCTGGCGGGCAAGAAATGCAAGGCGGCTAGAAAGCAGTGAGCGGCACGGGAGTCAAGGTGCTCGTCGTCGCTTTGATGGCCGCCGGATTGGGACTGGCTGCCTACAAGCACTGGATCTTGGGGTACCCTGCCGTGCCGGATACGGCGATTCCGAGTTGGTTGGTCGAAGCTCGACTTCGTGTCGTTGCGAACGACGGTCCCGTCAAGGTGCGATTCAAGATACCGAACGATCCCTACGGGTACGGCATCCTCGAAGAAGACTTCGTGTCCGACGACTTCGGTCTGACCACGCACGCCGGCACGCCGCGTATCGCAGAGTGGACCGTGCGGCGCGCAAGCGGCGAGCAGACGCTTTATTATCGTATGCTGGTCTACCGAAAGCCGTTCACCTTCGACGAGGAGCCCCCTCCGGGACCGGCCCCTGCACCGGAATGGGAAGAGCCTTATCACACGGCCGCGGTGCAACTCGTAGATTCCGTCCGTGCGCAATCGGCGGGCCCGGTGTCGCTTGCCTCCATTCTGATGAGTCGATTGATACAAGCTTCTCCCGACGATTCCGCCTCGCTATTACTTCGGCGAATGCCCGGCGAGCCAGACGTCGTTCGGACGGCCGTCAACCTCCTCGCCTATGCAGGCATTTCGGCCCGCAAAGTCACCGCTCTCGAGATCAGCGACGGCCGCACGGGCGTGCGGCCCGAGCCGTGGTTGGAGGTGTATGCAGAAGGCCAGTGGACCGGCATCGATCCCTCGACCGGCGAAGCGCGCTGGCCGGAGGAGCTCTTGCTTTGGACCCGAGAGGGAGGGCGTTTGCTGACTGTCGAGGGAGCCGATGAGCCGGAGCTCGAGTTCTCGGTGGCCCGTAACCAGCGGGATGCGGTCATCCTGGCTCAACGACGCGCACAGCGCATGGATAGCCCGCTCAGTGGAGTCTCGCTCTTCGACCTGCCTTTGGGCACCCAAAACGTTTACAAGATCTTGCTGCTCGTTCCGCTGGGCGCGCTCTTGGTCATCGTGTTTCGCAACATCATCGGAGTACAGACCATCGGCATCTTCATGCCGATCCTGATCGCGCTGGCATTTCGAGAGACGGGGCTGACCGTCGGCTTGCTCTTGTTGATCGTCATCGTAGCAACGGGGCTGGCCATTCGCTTCTACCTCGACCGACTTCGCCTGCTCTTGGTTCCCCGTCTTTCAGCCGTCGTCACGGTCGTGGTGGGCCTGATGGTGGCCGCAAGCCTGTTGGCCGACGAGTGGCAGCTCGATCGCGGTCTCGCAGTGGCCCTCTTTCCCATCGTCATCATGGCGATGACGATCGAGCACATGTCCGTGGCGTGGGAGGAGCGCGGTCCGGCCGTCGCGTTGCAAGAGGGCTTCGGGAGCCTCGTGGTGGCGGTGGCCGGCTACTTCGTCATGATCAATCCGATCATCGGGCACGTCATGTTCACGTTCCCCGAGCTCTTGCTGGTGGTTCTGGCGTTGTCGATCGCTCTGGGGCGCTACACCGGATACCGTATTACGGAGCTATGGCGATTTCGATCGCTTCGAGGGTGAGGCAGCAGATGGGTCCACTTTCGCCCAAGCGTTTCCGCGATCTCGGCGTGCTCGGCATGAACCGGCGCAACTTCGAGCTCATTCATGCGCTCAATCCACGGGCTTCTTATCCTCTCGTCGACGACAAGCTTCGTACCAAGAGGCTGGTTCGGGACCACGGCATCTGTGTGCCGGAGGTCTATTGCGTGATCGATCGCCACCACCAGCTCCAAGACATCGAATCACGACTCGAAGGCCGCGACGATTTCGTCGTCAAGCCCGCGAGAGGGGCTGCCGGAGATGGGATCTTGGTCGTGGAGCGACGCTTGGGCGGGGGATCTTATCGAACGGCCAGCGGCAAGCTCAAGTCGATCGAAGATCTGCGCCAACACCTAGCGAACATTCTGAGCGGAATGTACAGCTTGAGCGCGGCGCCCGACAGAGCGTTTTTCGAGTACCGAATCAAGCCGGACGAGACTCTCGGAAAGATCAGCTTTCAAGGCGTTCCCGATGTGCGGGTCGTCGTGTACCGCGGCTACCCCGCATTTTCGATGGTGCGGCTGCCGACGGCCATGGCGGACGGGAAAGCAAACCTGCACCAAGGAGCCGTGGGAGCGGGGGTGGACATCGGCACGGGCAAGACCTCTTCTGGTGTATGGAAACGACGGAGAATCCGTGAGCATCCGGATACGGGTTGCTCGATCGAGGGCGTCGAAGTGCCTCACTGGCCCCGGTTGTTGGAGATCGCTGCTGGATGTTTCGATTTGATCGGAATGGGCTATCTGGGTGTTGATTTGGTTCTCGACGAGGACCATGGCCCGATGATGCTCGAGCTCAACGCGCGGCCGGGTCTCGACATCCAGATCGCCAACCGAAGGGGTCTGAGGGAGGTGCTCGCCAAGGTCGATGCGTTCGCGGACGAGCCGCGGTCGCCGGCCGAGAGAGTCGACATGGCGAGAAGTCATCTCGGCGATGGCGCCTGGCCGTATTGACCCGGTCACCACCCGGCTCCACACGAGAACTGTGCGGCGGACGCTTCGAGGACCCGGGCCGCAGGAGGAACCGCAACATGGATTTGGGAATGATCGGCCTCGGGAGAATGGGCGCGAACCTGGTTCGCCGCCTGCTCCGGAGCGGACATCGGGCCGTCGTGTACGACGTCGACGCGGATTCGGTCGCCGCTTTGGCCTCCGAAGGTGCGGAGGGAGCCGGGACGACAGCCGAGCTCGCAGGCAAGCTGCAAAGCCCGAGGGCCGTTTGGGTCATGGTGCCCGCGGGCATCACCGGGCAGGTCATCGAGGAGTTGGCCGCCCACTTGGAGCCTGGGGACATCATCATCGATGGCGGCAATTCGTTCTATCAAGATGACTTGGAACGTTCCGCCCGCTTGCTGAAGCGTGGCATCCACTTGGTCGACGTGGGCACCAGCGGCGGCGTGCACGGGCTCGATCGGGGCTTTTGCATGATGATCGGAGGCGACACGGGAGCCGTGCGGCACCTCGATCCGATCTTCCGGACCCTCGCGCCAGGTCTGGACGCGGCCCCGCGAACTCCCGGGCGCGACGGCGCTCCCGTCCCATCGGAGCTCGGGTATCTACACTGCGGTCCGAGCGGCGCCGGTCACTTCGTCAAGATGATCCACAACGGGATCGAGTACGGCATCATGGCGGCCTATGCCGAGGGTCTGAACATACTCGTGCAGGCGAACGCGGGCCTCGATGAGCGTGCCGTCGATGCCGAAACGACACCGCTTCGTCACCCAGAGCACTATCGTTACGAGCTGAACATTCCGGAGATCGCCGAAGTGTGGCGACGCGGCAGCGTCATTTCTTCGTGGTTGCTCGACCTCACCGCCTCCGCTTTGCGCGCGAGCCCCGCTCTCGAGGGATTTTCCGGGAGGGTCTCGGATTCGGGTGAGGGGCGGTGGACGATCCTCAGCGCCGTGGAGGAAGGCGTGCCTGCGCCGGTTCTCTCCGCGGCGCTCTACAGTCGGTTCACCTCGCGCGGCAACGACGATTTTGCGAACCGCGTATTGTCGGCGATGCGGCACGGGTTTGGAGGGCACCACGAAAAGCAGGAAGGCGAGCCATGAGCAACGAATACGCCGACGCGCTCATCCTATTTGGAATCAGCGGCGACCTCGCGCGCAAGAAGCTCTTCTCGGCGCTCTATGGGCTCACCGCCGGCAATCATCTCGACGTGCCAATCGTCGGCGTGGCATCGCGAGACTGGACCGACGAGACCTTGCGTGATCGAGCGCGTCAGGCACTCGCGGCCGGCGGCACACCGATTGACGAGTCGGTCTTCGCACGACTGGCGGGAAATCTTCGCTACGTGTCGGGAGACTACCGAGACCCTGCGACGTACGAAAGGGTCCTCGCACGACTCGGCGGATCGGAGTGCTGCACGGTTTCTTACCTGGCCATCCCGCCCGACCTATTCAGCTCGGTCGTCGAAGGATTGGCGAGCGTGGGATTGCATGCCCGAGGACGCTTGGTTCTCGAAAAGCCGTTCGGCCGAGACGTGAAGTCGGCTGCGGAGCTGAACGACATCGTCCACCGTCATTTCCCCGAAGCCCGCGTCTATCGCATCGATCACTTCCTCGGGAAGGAAGCGGTCCAGAATCTCATGATCTTTCGGTTCGCCAACACCGTGCTCGAGCCGATCTGGAATCGGCACTACGTCCGCGGCGTGCAAATCACGATGGCGGAGGACTTCGGTATCGAGGGACGAGGATCCTTCTACGACCGAGTCGGGACGATTCGGGACGTACTGCAGAACCACCTGCTGCAAATGTTGGCGCTCCTCGCGATGGAACCGCCGGTATCAGACGATCCAGATGCATTGCGGGACGAGCGGTTCAAAGCGCTGAGGGCCGTCAAGACGCTGAGCCCGGACGATGTCGTCCGTGGGCAGTACGTCGGCTATCGGGAGGAGCCCGGCGTGGCTGCCGACTCCGATACCGAGACGTTTGCGGCCGTTCGGCTCGTGGTGGATTCCTGGCGCTGGGCCGGGGTCCCTTGGATCATCCGCGCGGGCAAGGGACTGAGATCCACGGTCACGGAGGCCATCGTCGAGTTTGCGCGGCCGCCCCGGCCGCTGTTCGCCGACGCCACTTGCCATCCCGCCCCCAACCGGCTGACCTTTCGCACCAAACCCGACGACGGCATCAGCCTTTCGATGCAGACGAAAAAGCCGGGCCCGGCCATGGTGAGCCGCCCCGTCGAGCTGCATCTTCAGCACGGCCGTCCGCGTGGCCGTGATCCTTATGAGCGTCTAATCGGCGACGCGCTTCGCGGCGACCCGGCCTTGTTTGCGCGTGAGGACGGCGTGATGGAAGCCTGGCGGATCTTCGAGCCCGTGTTGTCCCAGGCCCCGCCGGTCGTGCCATACGAACGCGGCACCTGGGGGCCATCCGAGGCCGACCGATTGCTCGGCACCGACTGGTCCTGGGTCACCGGATGATCGAAGTCGTACGAGCGCAGCGCGACTTGGCTCGAGTTGCGGCGGGCGTGCTCACCGAAGAGCTCGAACGTTGCCTGGCGCGAAAACCGCGTGTCGCGATGGCGCTTTCCGGGGGGCGTACGCCCTGGGCGGTGTTTCGACGGCTCGCACAGGCCGAGCTCGAATGGCGCCGTGTCGACATCTACCAGGTCGACGAGCGGATTGCAGCTTCGGGGGATTCGGCGCGCAACATCGAGGGCCTTCGCGAATCGCTTCTCGATCGCGTGCCTGCAAGGGTCTTCCCGATGCCGGTGGAAGAGCCGGACCTCGACGCCGCCGCTGCACGTTACGGTCAGTCGCTTCCTCGGGTGCTCGACATCATCCACCTCGGCCTCGGAGCCGACGGACACACCGCATCGCTGCTACCAGGCGATCCGGTTCTCGACGTATCCGACCGTCTCGTCGCCGTGACCAAGCCTCATTACGGCTTCCGCCGAATGACCCTGACGTTTCCTGCGTTCGAACGCGCCGGCGAGATCGTTTGGATCGTGGCGGGCTCGGACAAGTCCGCCGTCGCACGACGCCTCCTCGTGGCCGATCCGACAATCCCCGCCGGCCGCATTCCGCAGGAGCGTGCCGTCCTCGTGACCGATCTGACCCCCTCCGAAGCCTGAAATCGTCTTCCAGCATACGAAACCTTCGGTAAATTTTTGGTTTCAAGTGTGGGATCCCGCCCGTAGCACTAGGCGTGCACCCGCCAACTGGGCTACGGTTTCGTCAGCGCCCTTCCATGAGACCGATCGCACGATAGATGCCGCTGCACCGCTCGATTCTGCTGCTGGCTCTGCTCGCCGCGGCGTGCTCTTCGACAGAGCCTCGATTCGGAGGCTCGTCCGAGCACGAGCAACCGGACGAGACCGTCGTGTCGAAAGGTGGTCTCGACACGCCGCCGGTCGCCGTGGGTCCTTTCCTCGATGGGGCCCTTCCGCCGAGGACTCCGGGCTCGCTCGGCGACTCGCAATGGACGACAGTCACCGCGTTTCCAAACCTCGGCATCACCAACACGATCGTCATTGCATCGAATCCCGGCGACAATCGCATCTACGTCGGTTCACAAGACGGCCTCGTGATCGCATTCGAAAATCGCTCTGACGTGAGCAGCAGCACCGAGGTTATCGATCTTCGCGATCGCGTCGCAGTTCCGTTCGAGGGCGGGTTCCTCGGGCTGGCGTTCCACCCGGACTTTGGCCAAGCCGGCTCGCCGCATCGTAGGAGCTTCTACGTCTACTACAGCTCCCACTGCCCCATCGACGCTTCCGGCGATGGGGTGGACTTGAGTGCCTGCGAAGACGGTTATCCGCAGAATCCCGTCGGCGGCTTTTTCAACGTGTACCTGCGATTGTCTCGATTCGAGGTGTTCGAGGGCACTGTGACGGGCGACCCGAGCACCGAACAGGTTCTGCTGAACTTCCGCTTGTACGATTCGAGGCACCGCGGTGGCGGGCTCGGCATCAATAGCGACGGTCTGCTGTTTTTGTCGATTGGCGATCAAGGGCAACCAAACTCCGCACAAGAAATCGACGACAACTTCAACGGTGGAGCGCTGCGCCTCGCCGTGAACGTGAACGACAACGGCGACGGCACCTGGACGTGCCCCCCGAACAGTCACCAACCCCGCCGGGTGTTCGACACCTTCGA
>DATIUW010000107.1:0-3804 GCA_035466435.1 Polyangiales bacterium
CGGGCATATGCCGATCGGGTGTCCTCCCATACGACCATGATTCGATCACCGAGCCGCGCGATCTGCGGTCCAAAGGAATGCGCATCCGCCGCGGGGTCATCGACACGGGCGCTCGCCTCGAAGGTGATGGAAGCGCCAGTCCCAGTCGCGAAACGGATGCCGTTGGTCACATTGCGGAGGTCCTGCCATACCGCGAGCACGTCTCCGGCCGCGTTGGTGGCTAGGGATGGACGCCATGCGTCGACCAGCTCGGGCGCATCGTCTGCCCGGGAGCTAGCGCCCCCTCGCCAAACGCGGACGCGGCTCTCGTAGCGCCGGTCCTGGCGCTCGGTCCATGCCACGACGGCTCGCCCGTCGGGACCGACGGTCAACGCCACGTCTCCGTGAATTCGCTCTGATTCGACTGGATCTCCGCCCGATACCGGGACGACGCTTTGCGCCGCGGGGTTGATTCGATTCGCGGCTTCGAAGGTCTCGCCGCCGTCGGAGCTGACCGACAGGTAGACGTCCCAACTGAACTCGCGAAAGTCCGCAAACGCCACGTATACGCTTCCATCTCGCGCACCAACCCGCGCGAAGGCGCCATCGCCGCGAGGATTGTCGTCGATGGTATTGGAAGGATCGACACGAGCGCTTTGCCAGGTCTTGCCATCGTCGCTCCGCGCGATCCAAGGCTTCGGCCTGCCTCCCTCGCGAAGGTCGAGCCACGTTACGAACAAGCGCCCCGTCGACGGATCGATGGTGACATCAGGCTCCCAGGCGGGCGCGGTGGCCGGATCGCCGAGCTCCATCCGCGTCCACGCGCCGTCGACCCTGGTGAGCGCGACCACGCGGGCCGGTTCCGCGGTCGGCTCCTCTTCCCAGACGATTGCCGTCGTCTCACCTGCCACCGCCAGCCGGGGCAGACGTTGGACGGCTCCGCCCATTCGCATGATGTCGATCTCGCTGAACGTGTCGGCGTCGTTCGTCGTGAAGGCACGGACCCTCTCTTCGCCTGGCGCTCCCTCCATCCACGCCACCATGGCGTTCGTCGCGTCGGCAGCGAGCGCCGGAAACCTTTGATGCGTCTCGGCGCCGAGAGGCTCGGCGATTACCACGCTGCTGCCGAACACTCCTGCTTCGCCGTCCCCAACGTCGGACACTCGGCCGTCGGAGGGCAGCCAGAGATCGGCCGCGATCACCTCACCGGCATACGCGTCCTCCAGCGGATCACCACTCCCGGGCAGCATCCGTTCGCCGCGATCCCGCAACACCGCTCGACGCTCCTCGAGAGACAGCGGTGGGCCGGGATCCTCGATGACCCAGGGCTCCACGGTGAGCAATCCATGGTACGGGTCTTGGCCGATGAAGGACCCGATCGGGCCGCCCGGCTCGCTCGGGCTCGTCACGTGAGACTGACAGTCGAAGACCAGGTCGAGGAGGTTTCCTTTGATGCAAGGCGTGACGGTGTGACGAAACGAGCCGTGCCGCTGGGTGTGCGCCCACGCCGACTGGCGGACGATATCGGGAAGCCAGTCACCTTCGTATTCCTCGACTGCCCAACCAGAGAAAGCTTCGGGTTGAAGCATGAGGTTCGCGCCGAGCGCATCGAGGCGATGGAGAAGCCCGGGCATCCACGCGTCTTTCGAGATCACCATGCCCGAGCGGGCAAAAGGAAGCTCGACGGGCCTCATCTCGGTCAATGGACCATGACTCAGCGACAGGAGGTCTTCCTCCGCCGGCACCAGATAGCTCTTGGCGACGCGTGCGATCTCCCGGCCTTCCGGATCGAAGTACAACCCCCAGTTGTAAGCCGCCCCCTCGGTCGCGACGTATACGCCCGACACCGTCTCCAGATCCGGATCGGCCAGCGTTTCGATATCCTCCGGATCGCGGCTGAACGTGGCAGGAGCGAAGTCGGAAGATACGGCGACGTAGACGTCGTAGCGCTCTGCAATGGAAGGAAACGTCTGGAAAGCCCGAACCAACGTGTCGGTGACGCCGAGCACCAGGCGCTCGCCGAGCGTCAACTCGGGAAAGCGTGCCGAGTAATGGCGAATCGGCTCCACGTAGCTCTGGGCCAACGACAAGAACGCGGGGAGCGTCTCCGTTTCCGCCCTCCCCACCGCGCCGCGCGAGCCTATGAATGCGCCGGCGAGGCTTGCGTTCTCCGGAAACACCAAGAGATTCGGTTTGTCCTTCGCCAGACAAGGCAGCACTTCAGTGCGGACGACGTCATCCCAAGCCTTGCAAAAGGCTGCATAGTCCACCAGCTCCGCATATCGAATCACCGGCCCGATGGCGAAAACCCGAAGGCTCTCGCCGTCTCCCGCGATGTCGATGTTGCAACGCGGAGGGACGTCTACCGGCTCGGTCACTCCAAATTGCTCGCAAGCGCCAGTCGCGAACGACTGTTCGGTATTGCCATCGCACGCGCACGCGAAGACCAGCAGGAGAACCACGCATTGTTTCATCCGCCCAAGTCTAGATCCGGTCTGTGAATTGTCGCGATAGTTTTCGGTTGGCAGGAGATCGGCCTTCGACTCAAACTCGGGCCGTGGCGGACAGAGATACTCCTCGAATACTGCTCCTCGAGGGCATTCACGAAGCGGCCGTCGAAAGCTTGGAGGCGGCGGGATACCGCAACACCGAGCGCCTCACACACTCGCTGACGGGTTCGGATTTGCACGATGCAATCCGGGACGTCGATTACATCGGAATCCGCTCGAGAACCCACATCGATGCTGACGCCCTGAACGCTGCCAAACGGCTGAAGGCAATCGGGTGCTTTTGCATCGGCACCAATCAGGTCGATTTGGACACGGCGCGGAGGATGGGGATTCCCGTCTTCAATGCGCCCTTTTCCAATACGCGCAGCGTGGCCGAGCTGGCGCTTGCCGACATCATTCTCCTGATGCGAGGAATTCCCGAGAAGTCCGCGCGCGCCCGCCGAGGGGAGTGGGCCAAGACGGCGCGTCGTGCCTACGAGGTACGGGGCAAGCGGCTAGGTATCGTCGGATACGGTCGCATCGGAACTCAGTTGGGCATCCTGGCGGAGGGTCTCGGAATGCGAGTCCTCTACTACGACATCGAGCACAAGTTGCCGCTCGGCAACGCGACACCGGTCGCCAGCTTGGAGGAGCTTCTGTCACAAGCCGACGTGGTCAGTCTGCACGTTCCCGAAACGCCAGTGACTCGCAACATGGTCGATGCGGACGCCATCCGTTCCATGCGCCCCGGTTCTTTGTTGATCAATGCGGCACGGGGCACCGTGGTGGACATCGACGCGCTCGCCGATGCGCTCGAGTCGGGCCACATCGGCGGCGCTGCGATCGACGTCTTTCCGGTAGAGCCCAAGTCGGACAAAGAAACGTTCGAGTCGCCATTGAGACGCTTCGACAACGTAATTCTCACACCGCACATCGGGGGCGCGACCGAAGAGGCCCAGTACAACATCGCCCGCGAGGTGGTCGCCAAATTGGTCAAGTACAACGACAACGGCTCCACCGTGTCCGCGGTGAACTTTCCTCAGGTCACCATCCCCGATCACGACGATCGCCGCCGCATCCTTCACATCCATAGGAACGAGCCGGGCGTCATGGAGCGGATCAATCGCGTATTTTCGACCCACGGCGTCAACGTGGCTGCGCAGTATCTCGAGACGCAAGCTGATGTGGGCTATGTAGTCATGGACGTCGAGATCGCCGACGCGACTCCCCTGCTCGACGAGCTGCGAAGCATCCCAGCGACCATTCGGGTCCGTCTTCTTCGCTAGACCGCGTCATCGAGTCATTGATGGATTTCGGTCGGTGCCGTCGCGGCGTC
>DATIUW010000108.1:0-2543 GCA_035466435.1 Polyangiales bacterium
CGGAATCGCGGTGACCGACACTGCGCGATCCAAAGCCTTCTACGATGCCGCGCTCGCCCCGCTCGGCATCGCGCTGATCATGGAAGTACCGGGGGAAGTCACCGAGAGCGGCGGCGCCGCGTGCGGCTACGGAAAGGATCAGAAGCCGTTCTTCTGGTTCGGCCAAGGTAAGTCAGATGGGCATGTTCACGTCGCCTTCTCGGTCGAGACACGGGAGCTGGTCGACGCGTTCTACGCCGCGGCGATCGCCGCGGGGGGCAAGGACAATGGGCCGCCAGGACTGCGCCCCCAATACCATCCGAGCTACTACGGTGCGTTCGTCCTCGATCCCGACGGACACAACATCGAGGCCGTCTGCCACCTACCGGCCTAGGGATACCGCGCGCGACGACCGGCGGTATGAACCAGTGGAGTTTGCCACTCGCCGCGCTATTCGACGACGACGACCATCTTGCCGTTGGCGCGATTCTCATCCATCGCCTGGTGAGCGAGCGGGAGTTGATCGAAGCCCCATACGGGGCCCGTGTGGATGGCGAGCTCCCCGCGCTCGACCGACGATACGTAGCGTTGGAGATCCTCCCTCGAGATGTCGCTCGCGCCGCCCGAGTAGGAGGTCAGCCGCACGCCGGTGGGGATGTCGCCCATCGGTCGAAACGACGCGAGCTCCCACTCGCCGCCGAGGATGCCGGTCATGCACACCACACCGCCAGGCCGCACGCACTTGAGTGAGTCGAGCAGCGTCGTGGTGCCAACGAGCTCGAGCACGCGGTCGAGCCCGTCGGGGTGGTCGTTGCGGATCTTGGCGGCGAGCTCGCCGTCGTCGATCACCACCTCGTCCGCACCGGCCTTGCGCAACATGTCGGTGTTCGCCTCGCTTCTCGACGTGGAGATGACACGAAGGCCCGCGACCTTGGCCATGGAGAGCGTTGCGAGCCCGATGGACGATGTTCCGCCTCGGATGAGGAGTGTCTCATTGGGCTGCACGCCGAGCCCGGTGTGCAGCGATCCGTGGCAGGTCTGCAGCATCTCCGGCAGCGCGCCGAGGACGTCCCATGGCAACTTGGTGTCGAGCGGAAACACATTCGAAGCGGGCACCGACGTATATTCCGCGTAGGAGCCATCGAACTCTCGGCCCATGCCGCCCATCATCGCCGCGACGCGCTGACCTTCTTCGAGCTCGCCGCCGGGCGCGCGGATGACGGTACCCACACACTCGATGCCGAGCACCCGCGGCAAGCGGACGGTCGGGGACTCGCCAATCCGTGTAAACCACTCCGACCGGTTGAGTCCGAACGCCCGAATCTCGATGAGGACATGACCCGGTTGTGGCTCCGGACGCGGGATGTCGGTGAGCTCGAAGGCTTCGGGTCCTCCGGGATGTCGCAGTATCCAGGCTCGCATTTGGGGTTCCTAGTCGTCCCAGCGCACGTAGACCAACGCCGTGCGAACGTGACTATCGACAAACACGTCGACCCCGGCAAGCTCGTCGATCCAACGGGCCTGGACCTCCGCCGCGGCTTTCGCGGTGACTTGGTCGAGAAAGGCCTGGAACAAGAGGTATTTGTTGTCCCACCCGCCTTCGGCCTGCGCTGCCCGCGCCATCACGGCCATCATGTCCGTCGAATCGTGAACTCGTTTCGTCGTCTCGTACACATCGCGCACGTATCGTTGCGTGAGCTCGACGTCAGCACGGTCGCCGAGCTGGGTGAGATGCCCACCGAGGAACACGTCAAACTCGTATGCAAGAATGTCATCGAACACTTTGAGGTACTCGTGGAAGTTCGACGTGAGGTCGAGATTCATGAACGGGACATACCCAGGCGCAAGGGTATCGACGGCCATGAGAAACTTGGACTGAGGCATGTAGATGAAGAGGTCGCCTTCGTCGGCGTGGTAGTTGCGGTGCCGCTCGAGCACGACCGTCTTTCCGCCGAGGCGAATCGTCTTGGCGTGCGAGAAGGTGCTATTCGGGACGAGACGTTTCGGATCCTGCTTCTCTTCGAGAAAGCGCCGGACGGAGTCGAGCGCCACGATCTCGAGTCCCGGAACGCCCGCGAAGCTAGCCGAACCCCCGATGTGGTCCTTGTGGGCGTGTGAATACACCAGAACTTTGATCGGCTGATCGGTCACTGCTGCGATCGCGTCGCGCAACTTCGTCCCAAAGGATTCCGGAGCATCGAGCACGATCACGCCACGACTGGTGACGACGAACGCGGATTGCCAAATCCCATCCGTGACCACGTAGGTCCCACCTTGGAGCGCAATCGTCGCAACCCCGACCTCTGGATCGACGGGAATCGCATCCGCTCTGACTTCCTCGAGGACCGGCACATGGGTCTTCGCTGAAGTTGGAAGCGGCGTGGCGGTCTCGACCCCGGCGGTCGAATGGGAGGTGGTGTCGTTCCCGCTGGCTCCTCCGTGCGGAGTGCTGGCGCAGCCCATCGCGACGCTGGCGATAAGGAAGATGGCGGTGGGCATCCGGATGTGAGGCTTGGAGGTCATGGAATTCTCCTTGGGCGCCGAGCAATCAGCTCGAGTTGACC
>DATIUW010000109.1:0-23320 GCA_035466435.1 Polyangiales bacterium
CGGCACCGGTCGGGGCGAGCGCATCCCCGACCGCTTGACAGCGGGCGAGGCTCCCGGAAGGTTGCCGCCCATGGCCGACCCCGTCTCCAAAGAGCTCTTCGATCGTGCTTGCAAGGTGATTCCCGGCGGCGTCAATTCCCCGGTTCGTGCGTTTCGTGCCGTGGGAGGCGAGCCCATCTTCATCCGCGAGGCCCGCGGCTCCGTGCTCGTCGGCGCAGATGGCTCCGAATACGTCGACTACGTGGGTTCATGGGGTCCGATGATCCTCGGGCACGCGCATCCCGACATCGTCCACGCCATCCAGCAGGCTGCCACGAAAGGCACCAGTTATGGCGCTCCAACCGAATCCGAAATCATCATGGCCGAGCGGATTCGCGACGCGGTTCCGTCGATGGAGATGTCGCGGTTGGTGTCGAGTGGCACCGAAGCCACGATGGGCGCCTTGCGGGTAGCGCGCGGATACACCGGGCGGGACCTCGTCGTGAAGTGTATCGGCGGATATCACGGCGGCGCCGACTACTTGTTGGTCAAAGGCGGTAGCGGCTTGGCGACGCTCGGTGCCCCGGACAGCGCGGGTGTGCCCGCCGCGATCGCGCAGACGACGTTGCTCGTTCCATACAACGATGGGTACGCGCTCGAGAAGGTATTTGCGGAGCGGGGCAGCGAGATCGCCGCGGTGATTTTCGAACCCGTGGCCGGTAACATGGGCTGCATCCCGCCGGACCCCGTCTGGCTCGATGCGCTGCGCACTCAGACCCAGAATCACGGTGCGCTGCTCGTCTGCGACGAGGTGATGACCGGATTCAGAGTCTCGTGGGGCGGCGCGCAGGCGCTCTACGACATCAGGCCGGATCTCACCTGTCTCGGCAAGATCATCGGGGGCGGGCTCCCCGTGGGCGCATACGGGGGTCGGCGCGAGATCATGGAGAAAGTCGCTCCGGTGGGTCCGGTGTATCAAGCTGGCACCCTCAGCGGAAATCCCGTCGCGGTCGCCGCCGGCCTCGCGACCATCGAGCTATTGCTTCGGCCGGGCATCTACGAGGACCTCGAACGCAAGGGCGATGAGGTGCAGGCGCTCCTCGAGCGCCATGCCCGGTCGGCCAGCGTCCCCATCACGGTCCAGCGCGTCGGCTCGATGCTCACCGCCTTCTTCCGCGGCAAGCCCGTTCGGAATTGGGACGAGGCCGCCGATACCGATCGCGAGGCCTTCGGCCGGTGGCACGCCGCGCTGCTCGAACACGGTGTCTACTGGCCCTGCAGCCAGTTCGAGGCGGCGTTCATTTCGCTCGCCCACGACGCCGATTCCCTCTCCAAGACGGGACGGGCATTCGAAGCAGCGTTCGCGGCTCTCGGATAGCCGGGAAACGAACGATTTTCGGCCCGAAAGTTGGTCTTCGACCAACCTTGACCCCACATACCCCCGTGCTATACGCCGCGCGCTCTCAGGGGCGCTGATCCTTGGAACTGTTGGAAACGATGTGCTGGCGATGCTCCTCAACCGGGAACAACGGGAGCAGCTCAAGAGATTGGGCAGCTTGTCGACCATCGGCCTGGAGCTCGGCCTTTCGATCGCATTTGGCTATCTCGGGGGCCAATGGCTGGACAGCAAGCTTGGCACGGAGCCTTGGCTCAAATGGATCGGGCTCGGCCTTGGGCTTGCCGCCGGCGCTCGAAGCCTCTACAGGGTCGTCCGCCGCGCACAGCGGATGATCGAAGAAGAAGACGAATCCTCGTGATCGACTCGACAAAAACCCTAACACTTCGCTCCGTCGCGGTGGCGGCGCTCGTGCTGAGCGCGCTGGCGTTCGTGCTCGGGGGCCCACGCATTGGAACCGGGGCGGCCGTGGGCGGAATCGTCGCCGTGCTCGACGCTTGGGCGATCACCTGGCTCGCCAGGCGGATCGTGCGTGGCGCAGGCGTTCTCGATCGAGGTTTCGCGGCGGTGCTTCTCGGCGCCAAGCTCGCCCTCCTGCTGTCGGTGTGCTGGGCCTTGCTGGCTCGCTGGGGAGTCGATCCGCTCGGCTTTTCAGTGGGTCTCGGCGCGCTCGTCCTCGGCATGCTGTATGCGGGCAGCGAGTTGGCCGTGCTGCAGACCCACGCGCAACGTGAAGCGCAGACAGGGGAGGGGTGAGGCATGCCGCACGGCGAATCATGGTTCAGCTTTCTGCCGTACTACGAAGCCTTCCAGCGCTGGATTTCGCAGACGTTCGGCGCGAGTTACATGGAGCACTCGTCGAAGCTCGGGGTGCAGCACGTGGTCGCGTACGCGGCGGTCGTGTTGTTTCTCGTTTTCGTCGGTTTCTACGTCAACCGACGCCTCAAGACGCCCGAGGACAACATCCTTCCCGAGGGTAAGGTCACCTTTTTCGGCTTCATCGAGACGATCGTCCGCGCGACCTACAGCATGTCGGCCGACCTCATGGGTCCAAAGCCCGCCAAGTACTTCTTGCCCCTCATCGGCGCTTGCGCCCTCGTGATCTTCTTCTCGAACGCAATGGGCCTGATACCAGGCTTTCTGCCGCCGACCGACAACCTCAACACCACGTTTGCCATGGCGATGGTGATCTTCGTGGCGACCCACGTCTACGGCGTCAAAGAGCACGGCTTCGCCAAGTACTTCTCCCACTTCTTCGGGCCGAAGGTGCCCTGGTGGATCGCCTGGTTCATCAATCCCCTCATGTTCGTCATCGAGCTCATCAGTCACATCGTTCGGCCGATTACGCTCGCGATTCGTCTCATGGCCAACATGACGGCCGACCACCTCGTGCTCGGCATTTTCGTCGGCCTCTTTGCAGGCCTCGGATTGGTTCTCGTGCCGGTGCCCGTCGTCTTCTATCTGATGGGCTGTCTGGTCATCACCGTCCAGACTTTGGTCTTTTGTCTGCTGTCGGTGATTTACATCACCCTTGCGATTCAACACGAAGAAGAACACTAAGTTTCCCTCTCGGAAGAGAGGCTTGAGGAGGCTCCCGAAAATGAAGAAATTGGCTCTTCGACTTGTCAGCTTTGCTGCACCACTGGCTCTCACCGCGACCGCATTTGCTCAGGAGGCTGCGGAAGCCGAGGCTCAGGCCACCGCGATCGCAGGCCGTGCGCTCGCAGCGGGTCTGGCCATCGGGGTCGCAGCATTCGGCGGCGCCCTGGGTCAGGGTCGCGCCGCGTCTGCAGCCCTCGAGGGCATTGCTCGGAATCCGAACGCGTCGGGCAACATCCTCGTGCCGCTGATTCTGGGCCTCGCGCTCATCGAGTCACTCGTGATTTACGCACTGGTCATCGCTTTCCAGGTGCAGCCGTAACTCGTAGGTGATGTCGGGGCGCGTCCGTCTTGGCGTGCCCTGGCAGAATCCCACGCTGCGCCCCATAATGGCGACCATGACCGATGAGCATCCGTCGACTGCTCCAGCGCAGCCCGCGCCAAAGCGGGTTTCCGGAGCGGTGAAGGTTGGGTTGGTGTTCGTGGTGCTCGTGGGGACGGCCACCTGGCTTCTCACGGGCAGCGACAATCCATTCGTCTACTCCAAGCTCGTGCACGAGGTCATGAAGGAGCCTGGGGCCTTCGAAGGGCGTCCTTTGCGCGTCGAAGGCGAGCTGCGTCAAGGCTCGATTCAGTTCCGCGAAGACCCTTGTGAGTGGCGGTTCGTCATTCACAAAGAGGGCCAAGAAATGCCCGTGCGCTTCCCGCAGTGCGTCGTACCGGACACCTTCCGTGATGGAATGGGAATCCAGGTGACGGTGCAGGGGGAGCTCGGCGGTGACGGCACCTTCTTAGCCAATCAGGTCATCCCACGCTGCCCCTCGAAGTACGAGATGCAGCAGCGCATGGAGGCGGGCGAAAAGATGCCTTACGACCCGAGCGCTCCACTCCCTGGCCAGAGCTGAGGAAGCCCGCCCCGCGGGACAGGCCTCCCCTGCAGCTCCTGGTGTGGGGTTAGAGGGTTTCGATCTGCTCGACGCGCTTCTGGTGGCGCTCTTTCTCTCTCTCTTCGGCAGCCTCGATGTTGCGAAGTTGTTTCTCGTGCAGCTCGATCACGCGCTGACGCCTGCTTTCGATTTCTTGCATCTGGGCTTCGTGGCGCTTCTCCTCTTGGCTGAGTAGTCGCTCCTTCCGAGCCTCCTTGGCGGACTCGGCTTTTTCCTTCTGAGCTTGCTTGCGAGCTTCGGCGTCGGCTTGGGCCTTGCTCTTGCCTTCCTTGGCCTTTTCTTCGCCGCTCTTGGCTGCTCCCTTGGCTTTGTCTTCCGCTTTATCGGCTTTTGCTTTGGCCTCGTCTTCGGCCTTCTTGGCCTTTTCCTTGGCCTTCGCTTCGGTCTCCTTGCCCTTTTCTTTAGCCGCGCCTGCTTCCTTCTTGGCCGCGCCCTTCACGTCTTCGGGCTTCTGCGCGCTCGCTGATGGAAGCGCCGTGTTCGAAATGCCGAAGACCAGCGCCAGCATGATCAGTGTCGATGAAATGACTCTCATTATCTTCTTCCTCCCTTTGGTGTGGGCTCCGTGGAAGCCCCCCTTCGAGCCTTTGGAAGCCTAGAGCGGAAACGCGAAGTGCCCAAGGGATTCGGAGATTCTTGACCGGGTCGGCTAAACAACCGTACAGTGCTGCGCATGAGCGCAGTGGGGGGGCATACAAAGGAAGTCCGGGGGCCTTTGCGCCGCATCAAAAAGCCGTGGGCTCGGCCTCATGGCGTCGCCGAGGTGCTCGCGACGTGGCAGTCGGAGAACACTTGGCGAAACGTGACGTGGAATCACAGGGTGGAGCCGCAGGCGTCGACCGTCGTGTCGCTGCCCGAGGCATTGGCGCCGGGGGTTCGCCACGCGCTCGGCCTGCGGGGAATCCACGAGCTCTACGCTCATCAAGCACGTGCGTTCGATCTCGCACGAAATGGAACGCACTTGGTCGTCGCCACGCCCACCGCGTCCGGGAAGAGCCTTTGTTACAACCTGCCGATCCTTCAGGCCCTTTGTGATGATCCCACGGCGACGGCGCTGTATCTATTTCCCACCAAGGCGCTGTCGCGCGATCAGGAAGAAGCGCTCCGTGCTCTCATGCAGGACGCCGACCTGAGCGCGGGCGCAATCACCTACGATGGAGATACACCTGCCGATGCGCGCCGTGCCGCGCGGCAACGCGCAGGCGTCCTGCTCACCAACCCGGACATGCTGCACGCTGGCATCATGCCGCACCACACTGGTTGGGCACGTCTATTTGCAAACCTCAAGTACGTGGTAGTCGACGAGTTGCACACCTATCGCGGCGTTTTCGGCTCGCACCTGGCGAACGTCATGCGACGCCTGCTTCGGATTGCTCGATTCCATGGCTCGTCGCCCACTTTCCTGTTCGCGTCGGCTACGATCGGAAATCCGCGCGACCATGCCTCGCGCATCTGCGGACAGCCCGTCGAGGTGATCGACCAGAGCGGCGCGCCGAGCGGCCCCCGTGAGCTGATCGTCTACAACCCTCCCGTCGTCAATGCGGAGCTAGGCATACGGCAAAGCTACATCAAGACGGCGGTGCGTCTCACGCAGGACCTGGTGCGGGCGGGCGTCCCGACCTTGGTATTCGGCAACACGCGCAATGGCGTGGAGGTGATGCTGAAGTATCTCCGCGACCGTCTGGCCCGTGATCAGATCGACCCGTCGGCGATTCATGCCTACCGAGGAGGCTATCTTCCCGAGACCCGCCGGCGCATCGAAGCGGCTTTGCGAGCGGGCGAGATCCGCTGCGTCGTCGCGACCAATGCCCTCGAGCTCGGCATCGACATCGGGGCGCTCGATGCCGTGGTGTGCGCGGGATATCCAGGCACCATGGCGGGGCTCTGGCAGCGTTTCGGCCGGGCAGGCAGGCGGCGCGATCTGTCCTTGGCCGTCATGGTGTCCTCCAGCAATCCGGTCGACCAGTACATGGCGCGTCATCCACGTCAGTTGATCTCGGCGCCCATCGAGCATGCGCGCATCGATCCGGACAACATCGAGATCCTGATCCAGCACCTCAAGTGCGCATCGTTCGAGCTTCCTTTCGAGCCCGAGGACGTGTTCGGTGACGTTCCCGATGATGCGCTGGCCGAAGCGTTGGACTACCTCGCAGACAACGGTGTGCTTCACCCCACCTCGACGGCTGCCGGTGCGATGTACCACTGGGCCGCGGACAGCTATCCGGCCAACAACGTCTCGCTCAGGAGCGCGAGCTGGGACAACTTCGTCATCATCGACCTCGACGGAGACCGCACCATCGCCGAGATGGACTGGCGAAGCACGCATACCATGCTCCACGAGCAGGCCATCTACCAGCACGAGGGCGGGCAGTACCAAGTAGAGCGACTCGATTTCGAGAACCACAAGGCCTTCGTGCGTCGAGTGAAGCCCGACTACTACACGACCGCGATGACCCACAGCAAGGTCACGGTGTTGGAGGAAGACGACGCGGGAGCAATCGATCTCGGGGAGGTGCCTCTCGAAGCAGGCCTCGGTGACGTGAGCGTCGTGGAAAAGGTGGTCGGCTACAAGAAGATCAAGTTTCACACCCACGAGAACGTCGGTTATGGCGAGGTACACCTTCCCGAGATGCAGAAGCACACGAGTGCGTTTTGGCTCACGTTTCCCGAGGATTTCGTGCGGAGCCAACCGGAGCCACGAGCCGTGGTCGTCGATGCGCTGCGCGGCCTTTCAAAAGCCATGCACGTGGTTGCTGCGGTGGGGCTCATGGTGGACCCGCATGACCTCGGGCGCACGCTGGGGAGTCGAAGCGGAGACGACATGCCGCCTGGCAAAGGCCAGGGCCCTGGGTTCGACCCGACCATCTTTCTCTACGACTCGGTTGCCGGCGGAATCGGCTTGGCGTCTCGGCTCTACGAAGAGCGTGAAGAGCTGCTCCGGCGCGCCCGCCACTTGATCGAGAGTTGTGATTGCGAAGAAGGATGCCCGGGGTGCATCGGCCCAGATGCCTCGGGTGGCGAAGAGCCCGAAGTTGCACGCAAGCGGCTGGTTCTGGGATTGCTGGACGCAGTGGGCGTGAGCGCCGTTCATTGAGCTAGTCATGTCGATCAAACGAAGCCTGGCGCGACTTGCACGGACTACGCCTCGAATGTTGGACGTTGCAAGCGTTCGGGGCGCGCTTCCCGGCAAGGTGCACGACACGGAGCACGGGCAGCTACATCTCATCGACGAGTACCTCGAGCCACATCACCATCACGGGAAAGCACCGATCTCGAAGGCCTTGCAAGTGTCGACCGAGCGGCTTGCGCAGCTTGCGCTCGATCCTTCCCTCGAGGGGGTGGACATGAGGCGCGCGCTTTTCCTCGACACCGAAACGACGGGGCTTGCGGGAGGAACGGGAACCGTACCGTTTCTCATTGGAATCGGTTGGTTCGAGGACGAGTCGATGCGGATTCAGCAACTATTCCTTCCCGAGCTCGGTCGTGAGGCCCCGATGCTGCACTGGCTTCGTGAGAGGCTGGCCGAGAGCTCGTGCGTCGTGTCGTTCAACGGGAAGACGTTCGATTGGCCGCTTCTCCGAAATCGTTTCGTGCTGAACCGGGTGCGGGCGCCGGCCTTGCCGCCTCATCTCGATCTGTTGCATTGCGCCCGTCGGATCTTGCGTCCCCGGCTGCGCTCCGTTCGACTGGTGGAGCTGGAACGAAAGGTGCTCGGGATGTATCGGGAGGATGACATCTCTGGTGCGCTGATACCGCAGCTCTATTTCGACTACTTGGACGGGGGCGATGTTTCTCCCATCGCCAAGGTCATCGAGCACAATGCAAACGACTTGATCGCACTGGCTGCGCTGGTTGCGAAGCTGGTCAGCCACTTCGACGAGGTGCACGGAGCCGATGATCCGCGAGATCACTTGGCGTATGCTCGGGTGGCCGAACGAACGGGAGATCGGGGGAGGGCCCGGTCGTTCGCGAGCGCTGCCGCGCGCGGCGGAGGCGACTCGGCATGCACGGTGCAAGCGTGCATGTTGAGCGCACGGATGGCGCGCCGCGTCGGGGACATCGACGAGGAAGAGGGGGCGCTTTTGCAGGCCCTTGCTGCCGCCGATGACGAGCCCTTGCGCGGAGTCGTCGAGCTGGAGCTCGCGAAGCTCTACGAGCACCGGCGCAAAGATTTGCGGTGCGCCCTGAGACACGCGGCAGGGACCGTACCGGCTGAAGGCAAAGAAGCTTCGGAGCGACGGGTCGCCCGATTGATGCGGCGCCTCGGCGAGGCGACTGAAGTTTTTGCACGGCGCTCGGGCGGCTCTGGCACGGGCTGACACAGATGCATCGCCAGACGCTCTCCAATTGACCGGGTTTTCGCCGTCTTTTCTGGCACTGAAGTTGCTAACGAAACGTGGCATGGTCCGTGGAGAAGCGCGATGAATCGATTTTGGACGTTTCGGTGGATGCTTGGCGCCGCCTTGATTGCGGTGTTCGGCTGCGGCGGCAGCAGTAGCGAGGTGGGACCCATCGAGGGGTTCGTGTGCGGAACCGATGGAAATACCTACTCGGTCGAGGAGGCGGCCCGCGAGGAGCACGAAGTCGCACATCGAGGACGCTGCGACGAGCCGATGCAGTGTGATTCGGAAATGGAGTGCTTCGTCGGAGACGAGTGCGTCGGATGGTGCGTTCCCGGGCCGACGTCTTGCAATTGTCCGGGTGTTTTCGAGCCGGTGTGCGGCGGCGACGGTCGCAATTACATCAATGCATGTGAAGCGAGTTGCGCAGGGGCAGGCGTCCGGCACGAAGGATATTGTCAGGAGCCGCCCGGAGAGGGGTGCGTCCGCACGGGATGCAGTGGTCAGCTTTGCGTCGAGGAAGGCATGGACGTCGCGAGCACCTGCGAGTGGCGTCCGGTATACGAGTGTTATCAGCAAGCCACCTGCGAGCGGCAGCAGAACGGACAGTGTGGATTCACGCCTACGCACCAGCTGGTGGAGTGTCTCGAAAGCTTCGGCGAAGGCATGTGTCGCATCGATCCCCGCTGGCAGGACGGTTTCGAGGCCGAGTGCGAGAGCCCTCAGGTGCCGGGGATCGTGGGCGTGATCGGCGTGGCGCCGCACGGGATGATGCAACTCGGTGAGCCTTTCGAGGCGACTTTCACCCTCTTGGAGCCTGCGATTTTCGACGCTTCGTATGCCGGTGAGGGCCTGCTGTTCTGCGACGGCGAAAGCACGTTGCTTCGTGGATTTGCTGCAATGACTCCGTTCGGCGACTTGGAGTTCACGTGCAGCATTCTTCCCGATGAGCAGCCCGGGGAGTGTGTTGATGACGCGGATTGTCCGCCCGGCCACTACTGCGAGCGCTTCACGAGCGTGCCCGACGACGCCGCCGATCCGAGTATTCCCGCGCCGGTTCCCGGCGTGTGCGTGGACCTCTGTGCGCTCATCGATTGTTTGCCGGGTTACGTATGCGAAGCGGGGCAATGCATCCCCGTCGGCGACTGTCCCGTGGAGACGCACATCGTGAATTTCGATGGCGAGTGCGTGCCCAAGTGTTACGGGCCGGAACAGTGCGGCGACGAACAGCGGTGCAATGCGTCCGAGGTGTGCCGGCCGGATCCGGCGTGCCCGGAGTGCGACGTGTGCGTCGGCTGGTGCGTCCCCCCTTCCGGGGACTGCCGTACCAATGGCTGCGAGGAGGGCTGGACCTGCGACTACTGTCAGACACCGGATGGTGGCGCGGAATGGATCTGCCTATCCCCCGAGGCGGGCGCATGCCTACCCCCCCAAGAGTGTCGCCCGACGGGCTGTAACGGCGAGATCTGTGCAAACCAAGACGTGGCGTCTCCTTGCGTCGCACTGCCGGAATTCGCTTGTTACCAGCAGCTCGGACGATGTGAGCTTCAACCCTGGGGCCAATGCGGTTGGACACCGACCCCGGAGCTCGACGCGTGCCTCTCCGAGTTTGATTGTCGTGCGATGGGCTGTAGCGAGGGCGACTACTGCACGTATTGCTGGTTTAGCTGGGAATGCATCCCGGAGGGCGCGGTCTGTTGACGCGCTCGGTCGGGCAGACGGCACGGCTGCCCTCACGCGCGTCAGTCCGACGACACTACCTCGACCACCGTCGTCACCGAGTTCGCGATGAAACAGTGCTTGTGGGCGTTCTGATGGAGCCGGTCCAACTTTTCTCGGTCGGGAGGCTCGCCTCCCCACGCGATCCTCGGCCGTAGCAACACACGCGTGATCGCGATCCGCTTGTCGCCATTGCGTTCCATCATGCCCACGGCGTCATCTTCGTAGTGGTCGACGATCAGCCCATCGCGGGCAGCGAGCGCCAGGAAGGTCAACATGTGGCAGCTCGATAGCGCGGCGACGAACGCCCGCTCCGGATCGACCAGCGCTGGGTTTCCGAAGTACTGCGGAGCGGCAGAAGCGAGCACCTCGCTACCCCCTTCGAACCTCCACACATGATCGCGTCCGTAGCTCTTGTGCGTGAACTCCGCCTCTTCCCGCATCCACCGAACCGTCACCCGATGCTCACTCATAGGGACACTCTCCTATCCTCCAACCAGCTGAAATCAAGTTGCTTTTGAGATAAAAATCGCAGCGATTCTCGTCCAGAAAACCCAATGATCGCTCGCTGCGATCTTCTGACGAGAACTGGCGTGATTTCATTGGTTTGCAAGGTAGGAGAGTGTCCCCTAGCCGCCGGCGGGATCGACGTGGACGGGAGGGGTGGCGTCGGTGAGGCGATTTTGGAGGAAGCCCGCAGGGAGGGAGACCTTTTGGCGGCCAGCGGTTTTTCCGCGTGGCACGCGCATCGCGTCGGGCGGGAAAGGCTCGCAGGGATCAGCCGAGCCGAGCACGTCCTCGAGCTCCCGCAGCGACCGTACCCGCATCAGCCGAGAGCGAAGCTCTGCGCTGCCCCGAAAACCCTTGGTATACCAGCTACTGTGCCGGCGAAACATGCGCATGGCCGGACCCTCGCCCGCCCACTCGCTGAGCAGGGTCGCATGCTCGAGGGCGATGGTAGCGACCTCGCCGAAGCTCGGCGGATCCTGCGGCTCGCGTCCCTCGAACACATCGGCCAGGTCCCGAAACAGCCAGGGCCGTCCTAGACAACCACGGCCGATGACCACGCCGTCGCAGCCGGTGGCGCGCATCATTCGAAGCGCGTCGTGCGCTTCCCAGACGTCTCCGTTGCCGAGGACTGGAATGGTACGAACGTGTCGCTTGAGGTCGGCGATCGCTTCCCATCTCGCCTCTCCGTCGTAGAGCTGCGCTGCCGTCCGAGCGTGAAGCGCCACAGCCGCGCATCCTTCTTCCTCCCCGATTCGTCCGGCATCCCGATACGTCAGCAGACCGTCATCGATGCCCATCCGAAACTTGATGGTGACCGGAATCCCGTCAGCGCTACGCACCGCTGCCCGCACGATGCTCGAGAGCAGGCGGGGCTTTGCGGGAATCGCCGAGCCTCCGCCCTTGCGCGTTACCTTCGGAACGGGACACCCGAAGTTCATGTCGATGTGATCGACCCGCCCCTCACCGACGAGCCACTTCACCGCCTCACCGACGTAGTACGGGTCTACACCGTAGAGCTGCAGGCTCCGTGGCGATTCGTCTTCACCGAACTCTGCGAGCATCAGGGCCTTGGCGCGACCCTCGACCAACGGCCGCGCCGTCACCATCTCGCTCACGTAGAGGCCGGCGCCGAAGCGCCTGCAAATGGAACGAAACGGCCAGTTCGTCACGCCGGCCATCGGCGCGAGGACGACGGGGGGCCAGACCGACAACGACCCGACCTCGATCGCCGAGAACTCGCCGGCCTGCGCGACCGGAACGTCGCGATTGAGCTCGCTCTTGTAAATCGGGCTCATCGATGCATCCACTCTCGAGAACGGAAACCCACGTGCTTCGAAATCAATTGACGACGGATAGGTGACGGTGACCCGTGGTGCGCAAGAGCTTCATTCGCCAGTCGACGCCAATGAGCTCGCCAGGCTCGAGCCTGAGCCAGATGTTCTCGCCCTGGATGACCTCGCTCGAGAAAATGAGATGATTCACGTACCCGCTTTCCGAGGGTGACTCGCACTCGGTCGCGAGGCTCGGGCAGGTGTCGCGATCGGCGCAACGAGTCTTGTACGTCGACCAGAAGAGCTCCTTTCCACCCTCGGCTGCGACCATCGTGGTGCCATCGGTGACGATGGTCGTGAGTAGTGAAGGCTCTTGGTTGGGGTCGACGTCACAGATCGCGCGCACGTGCTCGAGCGTCGACTTCAGCGCCATCGTGGTCTCTTCCACACCGATCCGGCCCGAGAGCGGCCCGTGTTGCGAAAGGTGTGTCAAGAAGAGAAAGAACAGCACCTCGCTGTCCGTGTCCCCGAGAATGTAGCGGCGAAGCCGCGGCGCAACGCGCTGGATGAGCTCCGCTCTGTGCTTCGGGAAGTTCCGCACGTCGCCGTTGTGTGCCATCACCCACTTCCCATATTGAAAGGGATGGCAGTTCAGAACCGAGGTCTCACCCGTGGTCGCGCGCCGGACGTGCGCCAGCACGGTTTCGGACGCCACGATGCCGCTCACCCGGCGAAAAAGCGCACAGTCGATCGCAGTGGTCGGGCTTCGCGTGATGTGGGGAGCGCCGTCGACGTAGAAAGCCACGCCCCAGCCGTCCCGGTGGTTGCTGCTCTGGCTGCCCAACGCGTTGTCGGCATCCATCAGGGATCGATGCACCTGGCTCTGAATCACGCTACGAAACCCGAACAAGCGACACATAACTCCCCTATTTTGGCATGAACGGCGGCACGGTGCTCGCTCCACTTCTCAGGAGGACGAGCCGGTGTTAAGGTGCGCGCCCGTGAACCGTTTCCGGCGTCTTTTCATTGCGAATCGTGGCGAGGTGGCGGCTCGTATCGCCAGGACTTGTGACCTACTCGGGATCACTCCCGTCTTCGGAACCTCCGAGGCCGATTCGGAGGCGCCGTACTTACGCGGCAGAGAGCGAGTGGTGCTCGGCCCGGCCAGAGCTAGCGAGAGTTACCTCGCCAGGGAGCGAATCGTGCAGGCCGCGGTGCAGGCGCAATGTAGCGCGCTCCATCCGGGTTGGGGGTTCCTGGCGGAGGATCCGCCATTCGCTTCTCTGTGCGAGGCGCACGGCGTCACGTTCATCGGTCCCCCTGCGGCGGTGATGGAGAAGCTCGGGAGAAAGACCCCCGCCAAGACGGCGATGGCGGCGGCGGGCCTCAAACTGATTCCCGGCAGCGACGGCGTCCTTCGAGACCTCGATCAGGCGCGACAGGTCGCCGCAGCCACGGGCTTTCCCGTCTTGTTGAAGGCGGAGAGCGGTGGAGGAGGCCGCGGGATGCGCGTGGTGCGTGATCCGGCCGACATCGAAGAGGCGTACGAATCCGCGCAAGCGGAGGCACTGGCGAGCTTTGCCGACGAGCGCCTTTATCTGGAGAAACTGATCGAAGGAGGCCGCCACGTGGAGATCCAGCTCTTGGCCGACAAATACGGCCACGTCGTGCACCTCGGCGAGCGGGATTGCTCCGTTCAACGCAAGCATCAGAAGCTGATCGAGGAGTCGCCTGCGCTCGTGCTGAGCGACGAGGAAAGAGAGCAGACCCTCGCTGCAGCCGTGGTCGCCGCGCGCGCCATCGGCTACGTCGGAGCAGGGACCATGGAGTTCTTGCTCGACGAAGGCGGGGATCTCCGCTTCATGGAGATGAACGCACGACTTCAAGTGGAGCATCCGGTGACGGAGATGCGGTGCGGCATCGATTTGGTCGAGGCGCAGATCCGAATCGCTGCTGGCGAGCCCCTCTGGTTCTCGCAGGACGACGTGGTGCTGAAAGGACATGCGATCGAATGCAGGATCAACGCCGAAGATCCATCCGACGGGTTTTCCCCCAGCCCTGGCGTCATCGAACGTTGGGAAACCGGCGCGCAAGGCGACGAACGCATTCGGGTCGATACGCATGTCGAATCCGGCTACGAGGTTCCACCCCACTACGACAGCCTCGTTTGCAAGGTCATCGCATGGGCGGAGGATCGCGATGCCGCATGCGATCGGCTAACGGCCGCTTTGCGGCGCATGCGGTGTGAAGGCATCTCCACCACGATTCCGATGCACTTGGCCGTACTGAGCTCCGAGGAGTTTCGCCAGAACCGATACGACACGCGCGCCGTTCCGGGGTGGAGGGGCTGATGGCACACGTCCCCGTCGTTCCAATCGGCAAAGCCCGCGAGACCATTCTCGACCGGGCCACTTTCGATCGCCAACTGGCCGGCCACGAGCCGCTCGATTCGCGCCTCGAGGAGCGACGCGCGGCCGTGAAGGCAGGTTGGGGCGATTCCTACGTCGACCGAGTACACGCCAAAGGGAAGCTCACCACGCGCGAGCGGGTAGAGCGCCTCAAAGATCGGGGCTCCCGAATCTTCGAGGTGGGTACTTTCGTGAACTACGGTATCGATTTCGACGGCCTTCGTTCACCTGCTGCGGGCGTGATGACGGCCTTCGTGCAGGTCGAAGGCCGATGGTGCGTCGTGATCGCCAACGACAACACCGTCGCCTCGGGCGCCTGGTGGCCCAAGACCCCCGAAAAGATCCAACGCGCTCAGGAGATGGCGCGCCGCCTTCGCCTTCCGACGCTCTATCTAGTCGATTGTAGCGGTCTTTATCTGCCGGAACAGAGCAAGAGCTTCGCCGGGGCGACTGGTGCAGGGCACATCTTCAAGATGAACAGCCTCTTGTCGGCGGAGGGGATTCCCCAGATCGCCGGCGTGTTCGGAGACAGCATCGCGGGCGGCGGCTACATGCCGATCATCAGCGATCGCGTCTACATGACCGAGCAGGCGTACATGGTCATCGCGGGCGCCGCTTTGATAAAAGGCGCGAAGAGCCAACGCATCACCTCCCTCGACATCGGAGGGCCCGAGGTGCACGTGCATCAATCCGGCTGCGCAGACGAACGAGTCCCCGACGACGAGACGCTAATCGCCTGTCTTCGCCGCGAGGTGTCCCGTTTGCCGAGCTCGGGAGCGGCTTTTTACCGCGGTGGCGTCGAATCGATGCAGCCGCGATTCTCGCCGGCCGAGATTCCGGGGCTGGTCCCGGTCGATCACCGGCAGGCGTACGACGCGACCGAGATCCTCGCTCGACTCTGCGATCAGAGCTTGTTTTGGGAGGTGCTTCCCTCGGTCGGGCGCGAGATGATTTGCGGCATCGGTCGTGTCGGCGGGCTCTATGCCGGCTTCGTGCTGAATCGTCAGGGCCTGGTCGACGATCCCGAGCTGCCTGGGGACCAGCGTCCTGCCGGCATCCTCTATCGACAGGGCATCGCCAAGATCAGTACCTTCAGCCGCGCCTGTGACAGCGACGGAATACCACTCATCTGGTTGCAGGACATCAGTGGCTTCGACATCGGCGCCGAGGCGGAACGGCACGGCTTGCTCGCCTATGGCTCGAACCTGATCTACACGAACAGCACCAATCAGACGCCGATGTTCACGGTGCTGCTGCGAAAGGCTTCGGGCGCCGGTTACTATGCGATGGCCGGCCTTCCCTACGATCCGGTAGTGCAGCTTTCGACGCCCATATCGCGCCTGAGCGTGATGGAAGGCCGCACCTTGGCGATCGCTTCGTACAACAGCAAGCTCGACGACAACTTCGAGATCATCACCACCGACCCTGAGGAACGCGCGCAGATCGAAAAGCGCATGGCCCAAGTCGAAGCGCGCATCGAGGCTGATATGGACCCCTACGTGGCGGCGCGCCAGATGGACACCGACGAGATCGTGCGACTCGACGAGCTGCGTCATTGGCTCGAAGCGCTGGTGGAGATGAGCTACCAAGCCGTGGGTTATCGCCGCGTGAAAAATCCGCGCATTTGGACGATGCATGACCTCGACGTCTTGATGACCGGAGGGCGCGCATGAGCGGGGACGGGCACGTCTTGCGGACGCGCGTAGGCGAGGGAGGAAAGACGGAGCTGATTGCGCCGAGCGTGGGCATCTTCCTGCCGACGGTCGACGAGGGACGAGTGATTTCCCCGGGGCAGCCGGTAGGTGCCATCGAGGTGTTGGGCGTGCGAACGCTCCTCTTGACCCCAGACGGCGTCACGGGCCGGGTGAGTGGACGCGCGGGCAAGGGCTCCGCGCGGGTGGCAGTCCAATACGGTGACGTGCTTCTCAGCATTGCTGCTCTGTCGCTCGGCGACGCGTCCGCTACCGAGATCGAAGGACCGGCCGCGCGAGAAGGCGCTCTTACTTTCGTTGCTCCGATGAGCGGGCGGTTCTACAGCCGGCCGTCTCCGTCCGAGCCGCCGTTCGTCGAAGACGGGGACACCGTCAGCCAAGGTCAAACGATTGGTCTTCTCGAAGTGATGAAGACATTCAATCGTTTGGTGTATCGAGGAGAGTCTCTGCCCGAACGGGCTCTCATCGAGAGTATCGTGCCTGGCGATGGCGAGGACGTTGCAAGGGGTGACGTGATTCTCGTCCTCGCGGCTACCGAGAGTTGAGTTGCTTTCGATACGTGGCAAGCTCGGGTTTTGTGCGCTCCTCTTGATGGAGGCCTGCAAGCCTGGCCCGCCTGCGGCCGAGCCATCGGCGGAGACCCAGCTCAGGAGTTACGTGTTCAAGCACGATGGGATCGTGCGGGACGTCGCGATCTTCGATCCGAGGCAAGAGCCCCTGGAGACCGCGCGCCCGTTGGTCATGGTGTTGCACGGAGGTCTCGGCGACGACGACGACACGGTGGCGTTGAGCTTCGGCAAGCTCAACCGTCTGGCGACCGAAGACGACTTTCTCGTTGCATATCCGAGCGGCGTCGGCGGGCACTGGAACGACGGCCGCAACGTTCAGCGCTACGTCGCGCAGCGGGAGCGCGTCCGCGACGTCGATTTCCTCGCAAAGCTCGTGGACGAGCTGGCCCAGGAACGAAATGCCGATCTCGATGCGGTGTTCTTCGTCGGCGTCTCGGATGGTGCGATGATGGCGCACCGCTTTGCGTGTGAACGGGCTGGTAAGCTTCGAGCATTTGCAGCCGTCATTGGCGCCATGCCGTACAACGTCGCCCGGAAAAGCGGCCGGTGCGGGAAAGAGCCATCGTCGGTCTTGATGATCAACGGAACCGAGGATCCGATCGTGCCGTGGGAGGGCGGAGTCGTGCAGTTCGACGAGCAGAAGCTCGGTAAGGTGCTGTCCCCCGAGCGCACGTTCGACTTCTGGATGCGGCACAATGGTTGCACGGACGTGGAGCTGTCGATGATTCCAGACTTCGTTCCGAGCGACGGGACGCGCATCGAGCGCCGCAAGGCCGTCGGTTGTCGCGCAGACACCAAGGTCGAGCTCTTTGCGGTGCGCGGCGCGGGGCATACTTGGCCCTCCGGTTGGCAATATCTCCCCGAGAGCATGGTCGGGACGATTAGCAAGGACATCGACGCCGCCATCGCCGCCTGGCGATTCTTTCAGAGCACGCTCTAGCTTCCCGAACGATGGTGCTAAGGTCGGGGCATGGCCCGGGCCGAGCTTGGAGACCGATCCCTGTTTCCCGACCTCGAGGGCGTCGCATATCTGGCGCACGCCGCCATTTCTCCACTCTCCTCGCCGGTCTGCGAGCGGATCGCCGAGGTTGCCCGCGACTACGCGCGCGGCGGGATGTCGGGCTTCGTGCGTTGGGCGCCGCGGCTTCAGCAGCTTCGCAACGACCTGGCGGCCTTGATCGGCGCAAACCCGAGCGAAGTGGGGTTCGTTGCGAACACGACGCAGGGTGTGATCGACGTGGCCTTCGGAATACCTTGGCGAAAAGGCGATCGCGTAGTCCTGTTCGACGGCGAGTTCCCCGCGAACGTGACTCCCTGGCAGCAGGCCGCCGAGGAATTCGGGCTCGAGCTGTGTTGGCTTTCCCTGACCCCCTTTCATCACTCCGTCGACGAAGGGCTAGCGGAGCTGCAACGCGTTCTCGAGCGCGGCGTACGCATCGTCGCCGTCAGCGCGGTCCAGTACAAGACGGGCCTGAGGATGCCGCTCGCAGAGATGGCCGCCCTTTGTCACAAGTACGATGCCGAGATTTTCGTCGATGCGATTCAAGCGCTCGGGGCAACGCCGCTGAAGGTCTCATGGGGCATCGATTACCTCAGCTCGGGGAGTCACAAGCACCTGATGGGGCCCGAGGGCGCTGGTTTCCTGTACGTCGCGGAACGGTGCGCGAGCTCTTTCGAGCCGAGGCTCGCAGGCTGGCTCAGCCACAAAGATCCGGTTGTGTTTCTGACGGGGGACGAGCCGCGGCTTCGCTATGACAGCCCGTTTCGGCGCGGCGCACACGCCATGGAGATCGGAACCAACAACGTCATCGGGCTCGCCGCCCTCGATGCATCACTCGAGCTACTGAGCCAGCTTTCGGTCCCGGCGATCCATGCCCATGTCGAAGCTTACTTGGATCGACTCGAGACCGGATTGGTCGAACGAGGGTTCCGCAGCCATCGAACGGGAGCCCCGGCGCTCCGTTCCACCATTCTCAGCGTAGCCATCCCCGAGGGCCTGCGGCTTTCCAAGCTCGCCGGAGCGCTCCGTGAACGAGGCGTGATCTGCAATACACCAGATGGGCTGATGCGATTCGCGCCTCACTGGCCGAATGCCATCGATGAGGTGCCCGGTGTCCTCGACGCGGTCGACCAGGCGCTGGCCGATCTTCGCCGTTGAGCCTACGTTGCGCTCGTGACCGAACGAACCGACCGGAGCTTTTGGGTTTTCAATGCGGTGATCTCGACCGCGGCCGTGGGCTTTTTGGGCTGGCTCTTGCTCATTCGAGAGGCGAGTAGCGTCGGCGCCGATCTGCGATTCATGCCCGCGGTCAATGCGGCGCTCAACGCGACCGCCGCGACCTTACTCGTGCTCGGGCTGCTAGCCATCCGGAGCGGCCGCCGGGACTTGCACAAGCGGCTGATGGTCTCGGCGTTTGCAGCATCGGCAGTCTTTTTGATCGGCTACGTCGTCTACCACTACGCCCACGGCGACACCCCATATCGCGGCGTCGGCACGATCCGCTCCGTTTACTTCACGATTCTGATCTCGCACGTGCTGCTCTCGATCGTGATGCTACCCATGATTTTGACCACGTTCTATCTCGCTGCGCGCGGACGCTTCGCCACGCACAAACGCTTGGCTAGATGGACGCTCCCGACTTGGCTCTACGTCTCGGTCACGGGCGTCGTGATCTACTTCATGCTGCATTGAGGTGCTCAGGCGCGCCGCAGCTTCCGTACCGCCACGAGTCCCTCGGCAATCATCCAAAGAAGCAGCGCCAACATGAGCGATGCCAATCCGGCAAGTGGCGCATTGCCCTCCGCCAGGAACTGCTGAAGCTTCGAGATCAAGGCGAGGGCCGCCACCGGCATCACGAAAGCCATGGGGATGACGAGCGGCCAGACCGGTCGTTTTCTCGCGAAGAAATACAGCGCAAGCGTCATCAAAGTGAGCGCCGCGAGCAGCTGATTGCTGGCGCCGAAGATCGGCCAAAGCACCCAGCCGACCGCCATGGTTTGGCCCGTCGACGGATCAGGCGTTTCGGCAAGCGCCAGATACATCGCGGGCACGACGGCGATGATCGTGGCGATGTACGCGTTGGTCAGTGGCTTGATTCCGAGCGCCGAGCCCAGCTCACTGAGAATGAATCGCTGAATCCGAGTCGCCGTGTCGAGCGAAGTGGCTGCAAACGCGATCACGAGCACTGCCATCAGGGTTCGCGCCAGCTCCTCGGACAGGCCCACCGCCTCGAGAAACGCTCCGCCGCCGAGCACGAACGCCGCCGCCTTGTTTCCACCCGCGTGTGCCCAAGTGTCGTAGTAGACGGCCCAGCTCAGATCGTCGACGGCGCCTTGGCCGGGCAGGGCGCATGCGCCTACGAGGCCGATACCGGCGACCGCAGCGAGCGTCGACGCCAGGGCAAGCGAGCCCTCCCCAAGCATTCCGCCGTAGCCGATCATGCGGCTGTCGGACAGACGGCTCAGCTGCTTCGAGCTCGTGCCCGAAGCGACGAGGCCGTGAAAGCCGCTGATCGCGCCGCAAGCGATGGTCACGAAGAGTATCGGAAAGATCGACGGGGCTCCCGCTTCGGGGCTTCGATAGATCGGGGCGTCGAAGCTGGGGTGCGCGACGAGGACTCCCAGGAACAAGAGCCCCAGCCCGACGAAGAGCTGGTGGCTGTTGATGTAGTCCCGAGGCTGGAGCAACAGCCACACTGGCAACAAGCTCGCGATCGCCGAGTAAATCAGCAAGAAGAAGATCCATCCGGTCGTCGCGGTGTGCTTGTCTACGCCCATCGCAACGAAATCGATGGGCACCTTCGTTCCCACCCACACGAAGAAATAGAGAACCGCGAGCGCGATCAGAGACGGCGCGAGAAGCTTGGTGCCTCGCTTGTACACGAGCCACCCAATGACGATCGCGACGATGATCTGCACGTTGATGGGCACCACGCTGGTCGGTTGGCTGACGAAAAGCCCTGCAATTGCCATCGCGAAGACGGCCAACACCAGCCAGATCAGCACGAGCACGAAGCACATGAACAAGATGCGAGCCCGACTGCTGATCGTTCTCGCGGTGATGTCGGCGATGGAACGGCCCTTCTCACGGACGCTGGCGACGAGCGCTCCGAAGTCGTGCGTGGCGCCCATGAAGATCGTCCCGAGCACCACCCACGCCAGTGCAGGACCCCAGCCCCAGTACGCCGCGACGCACGGACCGATGATCGGAGCCGCTCCTGCAACCGACGTGAAGTGGTGTCCGAACAGCACGGCACGTTGGGTAGGGACGAAATCGACGTCATCGCGCAGCTCGTTCGCCGGCGTCACGATGGGTTCTTGGTCCTCGTAGACGCGCTCGCCGAGGAATCGCGCGTAGAACCGATATGCAATGACGAACGCACCCAAGACTAGCGCTGCGGCCAATGCTGCCATTTGTCGCGTTGGTGGGCTTTTTTGGCAGCTCGGTCAAGCACAAACCAGCTTTCCTTTGGGAAGAAAACCGCTAAGGTCGGGCTCATGAGTGGGACTTTCCGACCCCATGGTGTTTGGACCGCGCTGGCTACTCCGTTTTCCGCGGACGGGCAGGTCGACCACGACTCGCTGCGTCGCCTCATCGAGTTCCAGGTAAACGAAGGCGTCGACGGGGTTCTTCCCTGTGGCACGACGGGCGAATCGCCCACCCTTTCATGGCAGGAGCACGAGGCGGTCATCGAGGCAGCCATCCGGGCCGTGGAAGGGCGAGTGGGCGTCTTGGCAGGCACCGGCAGCAACAACACTGCGGAGGCGATTCGCGCCAGCACGCAGGCGAAGGAAGCAGGAGCGACCGCCGTCCTCTTGGTTGATTGCTACTACAACGGTCCGTCGAGCATCGAGCTGCGCACCGAGTACTACGAGCGGATTTTGGAGGCGGTGCCCGACATTCCGGTCATGCCTTACGTAATCCCGGGACGCACGGGATGCGCTCTTTCCGCCGCTGATCTCGCCATCCTGCACCTGAACGACCCGAAGCGGGTTCCAGCCGTGAAGCAGGCCACTGGTGATTTGGAAAGGATGCGTTTGGATCGAAAGCTCGCCGGACCGGGCCTTCGCATCCTCTCTGGCGACGACGACCTCACTCTCACGATGATGCAGGACGAGAGCATCGGTGCTTGTGGCGTCGTCAGTGTCATGTCGAACCTCGTGCCTGGCGCGGTGAGCGCGATGGTGCGCGCACAGCTCGCGGACGACAGCGAGGAAACCGAACGAATCACGAAGGCTCTCTCCCCAGTGTTCGCGCTAATCACTTGCTCGGTCACGGCCGTTCGCACGCTGCCCAACGGACAGAGCGTAGAGGTCACCGACAAGTTTCGAAATCCAGTGCCAGTCAAGACCATGATGGCGGGGCTCGGGATGATTCCGTCCGTCAAGCGTCCGCCGCTCGGACGGATGAGCTCGCCGGCGGTCCAACAGTGTCGGGATGCGTTGCGAGAGGTGCATCGAATCGATCAGGGAATTCTCGGGCCCATCGAGGACGCGTTCGACGTGCGCATCGATCAGCGACTCGGGGACGACGGAGCGTGGTCGGCGCTCGCCCGTTGAGGTAACGTGTATCGAGCGCTGATTCGTCCGCTGCTCTACCTGCTCCCGGCAGAGACTGCGCACCATTTGGCATTCGTTTGCCTGCGCTTGGTTTCGGCGATCCCGGGAGTGGTGCCGCTCATGCGGCGCGCATTTCACCGTCCCACCGGCGCGCCCGAAGTAGACGCGCTCGGTTGCATTTTTCCGAACCCCATCGGATTGGCCGCGGGCTTCGACAAAGACGCCATCGGGTACGAGGCGCTCGGCGCGCTCGGGTTCGGCTTCGTCGAGGTCGGCACTCTGACTGGCGAGCCGCAGCCGGGGAACCCGAAGCCTCGGCTGTTCCGGCTTCCTGAGGACCGTGCCCTGGTCAATCGAATGGGTTTCAACAACGGCGGCTCTGCACGGGCAGTCGAGCGATTGCAGCGTGCGAGGAAGACGATCGTGGGGGTGAACATCGGCAAGACCAAGGCGGTGCCGGAGGCTGATGCCATCGAAGATTTCGTCTCGAGCGCCCGGCGAGTGGGACCCCACGCCGACTACGTGGCGGTCAACGTGAGCTCGCCCAACACTCCGGGCCTACGGGACCTGCAGGCGACCGACAAGCTACGGCCGCTGCTCCTGTCGGTTCGTGAAGTACTTAATGAAGTCTCCCCGGCTCGGCACGTACCTTTGCTGGTGAAGATCGCGCCCGACCTCGCCGACGAGGACGTCGACGCCGTTGCGGATCTGGCTCTCGAGATCGGCCTCGACGGCATCATTGCGACCAACACGACCGTTCGACGAGAAGGCCTTCGGAGCGATCCTGCCGACGTCGCCCGCTGCGGCGCCGGAGGCCTCAGCGGGCCTCCGCTCCACGACCGGTCGCTCGAGGTGTTGAAGCGTCTGAAGGCGAAAGTGGGAAACCGAATGGTGCTGATCTCGGTCGGCGGCATCGAGACGGCCGAACAAGCATGGGAACGCATCCGCGCGGGCGCCACACTGATACAGCTCTACACCGCGCTGGTCTACGAGGGGCCGCTATTGCCGAGCAAGATGGCCAAAGGAGTCGCCCAACTCCGCCAACGCGGCTGAGACGCCCAATCCACGGTCCTCCACCTCGATCCCCGGAGAACGGGTCGCGACGGCCGCAAGGACGGGCTCGGAAAAACACGACACGGGGTTCCACGGAACGGGGCGGTTTGCAAAGGTGGCCCGGTGCACTTGGGAGCTTGGGCCACGCAAACCGCCCCTCGGGCGGCGCGCCAATCGGAGGTGGTTGCTTGCTTGCCGATTGGCACTTCGCACGTCCGTTCCACCCCATGTCGCGTTTTTCCGAGCCCTCCATACGTC
>DATIUW010000110.1:0-22471 GCA_035466435.1 Polyangiales bacterium
GGTTTCTGTCTGGCCGATTGGCACTTCGCACGTCCGCTCCACCTCATGTCGCGTTTTTACGAGCCCTCCACACGTCGATTTCGACCGCTGCCGCTGACCCTGTCGCTGACCCCAACTCAACTTGCAGGTGGTGCTCAGCGCGGGAATCGTGTGTGCTGTCCTCCGGGAATCGAGGTGGGGGATCGCCCCTATGCGACGACGTGGAGGCGGACGTTTTCGGTGTTGGGTTCCGTGCTCGTGGGAGCAGGGATGTATTCATGGGTCGTCGGGATTGGTGTGCCTTCGTCGGCTTTGGGGACCGCACGCCGCATGATCTTGCTCCATGCCTCCTTCGGAGCCGGAACCTTTTCCTTGAGCTCGCCGTAGAGCAACCTCGCCAAAGAGGGGAGATACGGCGCCATCTTGTCGAAGGTCTTTTTCGCGTGGCCCAGATCCTCGGTGAGAAAGCCCGTGGTTCGGCTCACCGCACGCGCGGCATGAACCTTGGCGCGTCCGACGCGTCCCTTTCCTACCAACGGGCCGATCTCGTGAATGAGATCCGCGCTCGTACCGGCCGCGACGTGGGGCGCCTTGTACAGGGTTTTGCCGTAACGTGATCCCTCGAGGAACGCACGGGCCTGCTCTTCGGTGATGCCGTACTGCTCGAGGGCGGCTTGGTACTCTTGGCGAGCGCGCTCGCGCGCCTTGAACATGTACATCTGTACGCGCGAGTAGAAGTTCACCGCGCCATCGCCGCTGGTTTCGACCGGGCAATAAATCGCGTCCGGATGAAGCTCGGTGATGACCGTTTGAATACCATCGGAGACGCCCGAGCTCGGCATGCACCCAAACGGCTTCACGCTGAGCGTCATGTGCGCCTTTTGCTTTGCGACGTTGAGAATCAGCTTCGCGACCTCCATGTGTCCCTCGCCGCCACGAAGCTCGTTGTTGTAATGGCTGTGCCCAATCTGGGCGATTTCGTCCATGTCGGGGAGGCCATGTCGCTTCAAGCCGCTGACCGCGCAAAATGCTGCGAACGTGGCTCGAAGCGCGAGCTCACCGAGCCAGACGCCGGCCATCTTGTACCCGACGTCGGAACCTTCGAGGCCGTAGTACGACTCGTCCGTGCCACGAAGCGTCATTCGCCGTTCCGTGTCATGGCGCATCTCCCACAGGGTGTAGAGAAGCCAGTTCACCAAAGTCTGGATGTCGTTCTCACCGCCCTCGGATTCGACGAAACGCTGTAGATGGTAGTTGCCGTCACCCTCGGTGGTCATCGCCCAGAACTCTCCGATGATCGCAACCTTGGGCTTCGGCTTGAGCCGGTCGACCTCGATCGCTTCGAGGTGCTTCTTGCCTCGCCAAAGCGCACGAAGAACGCTTCGGTTCTGCTCGAGCGCCTCACGGACTTCTCGCTTGAGCTCCGCAACGCCCCGATCGGTCGCGCCCTCCTCGATCTCGTAGGGTCGAATGCGATAGCTCAGGACGTTGATGACGTCTCCGGCGAACAACCCGCGCGCGAGCGCCATGAAGAACTGCGGATTGAGAACCAAGCCGATCTCTTCCCCGGTGGCTTGCTTGAATCCCGCCTGTTGCTGGAAGAGCACCACGCGAAACCCATCGAACCCCGCATCTCGCAGCGCTTTTCGATACTCGGTCACGTACATGCCGAACCGGCAGGGACCGCATGCGCCCGCGGTGAGGAACACGTAGTGATCGACGATTTCCCGTGCTGAAAGACCTTCCTCGTCGCGCAACCGGCAGAGCTCTTTGACCAGGTTCCCCACCGTGAAGTACGTGGGATTGCACTGCGCCTTGTTGCCGAATTCCTTGCCGCGGCGTAGCGCCTCGGTGTCTGCACAATCCAAGGGTCTCGTCTTGTATCCGATTCCTTTGAGCGCGGCAGCGACGAACTCGTCGTGCGCCATGGTCAGGCCGCCATTGAGGATCGTCGTGGTCGGCCGCTCCTTTGCGGAAAAGAACGGATTCACCATCGAGTCGGTCCACTGCTCGCGCTCGTCGGCCAGTCCGAGCCTGGCCCGCTCCTTCGCCTCGAACTCGGCGAGCTCTCGTTCGATGTCGATTTCGAAACCGTCAGCCATATCTACCCCTTCACACACGAACGACGTCGCCGTCCTTGGTCTTTCTTCCTAGACGGATCAAACCATCCGATGCCGCACCTGCCATACGGGCCTCCTCTTCGGACCTCTCGGCCTCGACGCGATATCGGTTGACCTTTTCCGCCAGCTCGTGAATCTGCCGCTCTAGGCCGAGATCGGCCCGCCTGTGCTCCGCGAGCTGCTTCTGCTTCATGCGCAAGAGCTCGAGCCTCTTTTCGTCGATACGTCGCTGAAGCTCCGCCCTGCGCACCGCCACCTCTTCGAGGTGCTCCTCACGCAGCTTCAGCGAATGAGCATACGTCTTCACGCGAATCTTGATCGAGCCGCCGGGCTTGTTGGCATCGATGTCATGCAGAGACGAGGACGGAACCCCGCTCTTTTCGACGATGCGATCGATGATTCCGTAGGTCGGCGCGTCGTGCCCGCACTTGAAGCTGCTCAGATCCAAGATGGCCACGTTGGGATGGCGAGAAGCGAACTTCGCGGCCCACACCTTCTGAGCCGAGTTGGCCGAGTAGTTCTCGGGCCACACGTCGTCGACGCTCAATACGTCCTCGTCCTCGCCATAGAAGCGCTGGAGCCACTCGCGGTCCTTGGGAATCGAACGGATGCTCAAGATCGGATAGCCGAGCAACTGAAATTCGTCTGGAATGCCGTGGTGCAGCCCCGGGTCGTGGTGATACGGCCGGCCCAGCAGCAGGATGGCCACCTTGTTGTCGTACTCGACCTGCTCGAGAATCGCCTTGCCCTTTTGTTGCAGGTCTTCGTCGAATCGATCGAGCGCAGCAAGGCCTTCGGCGGCGGCGAAATCGCTCTCGTCCTCGGTGATGCCGAGCACGTCGCGAAAGGCCTCGAAGAGGTCGCGCTTGAGAAGCGTCGGCTCTGCAAAGCTGAATGCGGGCGCCAGGTACTGGATGCCGCGATTCGCGAAGTAGTCTTGCTCCTTGGTGAAGGCGGCCTTCATCACGTCCGGCGTGCCCGCCACGATCGGGCAGCTCGCATAGTCGACAGCCCCAGTCACGAACGAAGGCACGTGCGTCAGAATGGGAAAGAAGATCGCATCGAGCGGCGTCTGCTGGTGCTTGTGGAAGAGCAACTGATGGAAATGCGCCTGGGCTACCTTGGAGGGATAGCAGGGGTCCACCGAGCCGTACTTTCCGCCCTCGGCGAACATCTCCTCGGAGCTCGGCTCGCTGAACACCACGTTCTTGGGCCGGACGCCCAGCACCTCGAAATAGGTACGGAAAAAAGGAGCCGTGGAGTACATGTTGAGCACGCGCGGGATTCCGACACGCCACGTTGCGCGCTTCTTGGCAGCCTCTTCCGAAGAGCGCTGGAAGCTCCGGGTGTATCGAGTGCGTTCGATCGATCCGAAGAACTTGCGCTCCACCTTGACGTCTTCGATCGGTGATCCCGCGTCGGGCATCGCCTGCACCCCGGCCATCCTCTTGAACGCTTTGAGACCCTCGTAGGTCACCAGGTTCGGGAACTCCTTCATCACCTTGCGGCGCTCGGCGACGATCTCCTCCATCGCATCCTTGGATTCGACCATGCCCTTCTCGCAAGAAAAGCCGCTGATGTACCGGCTGGTCGACCCATCGGGACGGAACGCGTCGATGAACGTTCGCGAGCAATTGTTCGCGCAGAAGTGACACGTGGTCGTCGCGTCGTTCTTGGTTTCGTAGCGAAGGTCGATTGCCGCATCGAGGCCGATGAATGTCGAGCTGCCGCGCCGCTTGACCACGCGGAGCGTTTCCATGGCCGCGCCGATCGCACCCGCTTCGCCACTGTGCGGATGCACGTAGACCTCGGCGTCGGGAACACGCTGCTTGATGTAATCGACCTGGGCCTTGACGGCGGCCATGTTGTATTGGGTGCCGCCCTGCAGCACGAACTTGCGGCCGAGGGCGGCCATCCGCGGCACACCTACGACGTACTGCCAGACGTTCTTCGGGAGCACCTGCGCGAGACCCGCGAGAAGCTCCTCCTTGCTGAAACCTTCCTTCTGGAAGTTCACCCGGTCGGTGTCGAGGAAGACCGCGCAGCCGTAGCTGAACTTGGGGGCCAAGTCCGCCTTGAAGGCGTTTTCGGCGTACTCGGTGACGGGAAGGCCGAATTGGTCCGCCATCGCCTGCAGCAGCATGCCGTTGCCCGCCGAGCACTGATTGGAGAGCTTGAACGTCTTGATGTCGCCGTTCTCCATGAACAGGACCTTGATGTCTTGGCCGCCGATGTCGCAAATCACGTCGACTTCGCCGAAGTAGTGCGTCGCGCTCATCATGTGGGCGACCGTTTCGACGATGTTGACGTCGGCGCGTACACACTCCTCGAGCACGTCCGCGGCGTAACCGGTGGCGCCGAACCCCAGCACCTCGATCCGTACGCCTCGCTCGGCCATGCGTGTGCGCAGCTCGGAGAGCAGGTCCTTCGCGTCTTGGATGGGATTGCCCTTCGAGAGGGTGTAGGCCTTCATCAAGACCTCGCCGTCCTCGCCGAGGAGCACCGCTTTGGACGAGGTGCTTCCGCCGTCGAGGCCGATGACGGCACGAATCTCGTCGGTTTGGATCTCCGGCTCGACGAACTTCGGAATTCGGTACGCGTCGAGGAAACTGTCGAGCTCGTTCGCGTCGCGAGCGAGAGCCGGCCCCGCGCTCTCGCCAAGGCGCTCCTTTCGGCCTTCGTTGATGTAGCGTCGAAGCCCGTCGAGCCCGTGATAGACGCCCACGCCTTCTGGCTCGTGCATTCCGTACATCACCGCGCCGTAGGCCGCGTAGAGCGCCGCATTTTCGGGCACGGCGATCAGATCTTCGATCGGAACGTCTTTTGGATAGTCGTATCCGCGCTCGTTCCAGGTTTCCGGAATGCGCTTGCGCCAACACTCTTGGAGAAACGGCAGGAACGTGTTGGGACCGCCGAGCAACAACACCTTGTGCCGCAAGGTGTTGCCGCGCGTGAGAACCGAGAGGTTCTGCATGACGATCGCATCCGCGAGCGAGCACATGATTTCGTTGGCCGGGATGCCCGTCTTGACGAGATTGACGATGTCGGTCTCCGCGAAGACACCACACTTGGCAGCGACGTGGTGCAAGTGCGTGTCGTCGAAGTGGAGCTGGAGCGTCTCCGAAGCGGGCATTCCGACCTTGATCATGCACTTGTCGATCGTGGCGCCGGTCCCCGACGCACACTTGTCGTTCATCGATGCGATGGGGGACTTTTCACCGGTCTGACGGTTTTCCTTGAAGATGATGATCTTGGCATCTTGCCCGCCGAGCTCGACCACCGAGCCCGCATCGGGGTGCAGCGTCTCCACCGCCAAAGTGACCGAGTTCACCTCTTGAACGAACTTCGCACCGAGCGGCCCTTCGAGCGGCTTGGCGCCCGACCCGGTGGCAAAGACGCGAACGTCTTCGCAGCCGCGCTCCGACAAGAGCAGTCCGACGCGCTCCATGAAGTCGAGCACACACTCGGCCTGCTTCGTGTGGTGACGCTTGTAGTCGCTCCAGACGATCTCTTTACTGTCGGGATCGACGATGACCGCCTTCACCGTGGTGGACCCTACGTCCAATCCTACTATGGCTCTGCGCATACGAACGGTTGTGCCCTTCCCTCTAGAGGTAGAAGAGGTAAACACAAGGTCTGGGGAAAGTCACGCGACTTGACTTGCAAACGGCGGACGTCGAAGTCACACCTCTTCTTGCGGAGCGTGCAAAATTCTGGCTGGCACGGGAGGACGAATGAGTAAGGTCTTGATCATCGGGGCGGGCGGCGTAGGTGGCGTCGTGGCGCACAAATGCGCGGGGGACGAGGATACGTTCTCCGAGGTCGTGCTCGCCAGCCGAACGCTCGCGCGCTGCGAGAAAATTCAGAAGCAAGTCCGGGAGCTCCGCGGCCGCGAGATCGAGATTGCGCAAGTCGATGCGGACGACGTCCGCCAGACGGTGGCGCTCATCAAACGAGTCGAGCCGGATTTGGTGATCAACGTGGCGCTGCCCTATCAGGACCTACCCATCATGGACGCCTGCTTGGAGACGGGGGTCGACTATCTGGATACCGCGAACTACGAGCCTCCCGACGAGGCGAAGTTCGAATACAAGTGGCAGTGGGCCTACCACGGCCGGTTCAAGTCGGCGGGGCTGATGGGCCTGCTCGGCTCCGGATTCGATCCGGGGGTCACCAACATCTTCTCTGCCTACGCGCAGAAGCATCTGTTCGACGAGATCGACTACATCGACATCCTCGACTGCAACGCCGGAGAGCACGGGCACCCCTTTGCGACGAATTTCAACCCCGAGATCAACATCCGCGAGATCACCCAGCGCGGACGCTACTGGGAGAACGGCGAGTGGATCGAGATCGATCCGATGTCGGAGTCTTGGATGTTCGACTTCCCAGGAGTCGGTGAACGCAAAGCGTACCTGCTCTACCACGAGGAGCTCGAATCGCTGGTCAAGCACATCGACGGCCTCAAGCGCATTCGCTTCTGGATGACCTTCGGAGACGAATACATCACGCACCTACGCGTTCTGCAAAACGTAGGCATGACCAGCATCGAGCCGGTGGAGTTTCAGGGACGAGAGATCGTACCCATCCAGTTTCTGAAAGCTCTTCTCCCCGACCCGTCGACGCTGGGCGAGAATTACACCGGCAAGACCAGCATCGGCTGTCTCATCGAAGGCCGCAAAGACGGTAAGCCGCGAAAGGTTTTCATCTACAACATCTGCGACCACGAGGAATGCTGGAAGGAAGTCCGGGCGCAGGCGATTTCCTACACCACGGGTGTTCCCGCCATGGTCGGAGCCAAGATGATGCTGACCGGTAAATGGAAGGGCGAGGGCGTCTTCAACGTCGAACAGCTCGATCCCGAGCCGTTTCTCGAAGAGCTGGCCGTTCGCGGCCTACCTTGGCACGTCGAGGAGAGGTAGTGCACCCCTGCGAAAAGCTCGATTTGAGCCGAGTCGACACGCCCGCATACGTGATCGATCTCCGTGCGCTCGAGGGGAACCTCGAGCTATTGGCACACGCACAACGGGCTGCTGGCTGCCAGATTCTGCTCGCCCTGAAGGGGTTCGCGGCCTGGTCGACGTTTCCGTTGGTTGGCCGATATCTGAACGGCACGGCCGCGAGCGGGCCTGACGAGGCGCGCCTCGGTCGGGAGGAGCTGAACAAGCAAGTTCACACGTATTGCCCCGCATTCGACGAGGAATCGTTGCTGGAGACGATACGCTACTCCGATCACGTCACCTTCAACTCGCCGTCACAGATCAATCGATTCCGTTCCATCATCGATCAGCACCGTTCGCAGGTGAGCTTCGGCCTGCGGATCAATCCCCAGCACTCCGAGGTCGCGGTGCCTCTCTACGACCCGTGCGCGCCAGGGTCCCGGCTCGGGACGACCAAGGAGTCCCTGATCAAAGCGGACCTTCGGGGAATCGAGGGTCTGCATTTCCACACGCTTTGTGAGCTCGGGGCCGATGCGCTCAGCCGAACGCTCGCGGTGGTCGAAGACCGGTTTGGACCTTGGCTCGACGAGGCCAAATGGGTAAACGTCGGTGGCGGCCACCACATCACCAAGCCGGACTATGACGTCGGATTGCTGATCGACCTGGTTCGCGAGTTCAAGCGAGAGCATGGAGTCGAGGTGTTCTTGGAGCCCGGAGAGGCCATCGCGCTCGAGACCGGCGTGCTGATTGCAACCGTGCTCGACATCATCGAGAACGACGGCTCGATTGCGATCTTGGACACGTCGGCCACCGCTCACATGCCGGACGTTTTGGAGATGCCTTATCGCCCCCGCATTCGAAACGCATCGGAGCCTGGCGATCTGCCTCATACGTACAGGCTCGGGGGCCTGAGCTGTCTGGCCGGCGACGTGATCGGAGCGTACTCGTTCGAACGGCCCCTCGAGGTGGGCGATCGACTGATCTTCGAAGACATGGCGCACTACACGATGGTCAAGAACACGACTTTCAACGGCGTGCGACTGCCATCGATCGCCCTCTACGATCCCCGAGACGATTCATATCGCGTGCAGCGCAAGTTCGGCTACGAGGACTACCGCAACCGGTTGTCTTGAGGCTTGAACTTCCACCCAAAGCAGTAAGACTCGTGCGATGGGGCCCTTTTCGGATTTCACCGAGTATGCCAAGGAGACCGGCCGCCGCCTGAGCGATCAACCGCTTTTGGTCGAGGAAACGCGGCACTTCGACACTACGCAGCGAGATTTGTTCGACTACGTCAGCAACTTCGACCGCCTCGATGAATGGATTTGGGGAGCCAAAAAGAGCTGGACGGACGACACCCACGCACAGGCGCCCGGCCAAGTCGGGTCGGTGCGGATGATCCAACCACTCCTGGGCAAGCCCCTCGGGGAGACGGTGAAGGCCTACGAGGCCCCGCGGATGTTGGCCTACTCCGCCGACGACGCGGCGTTCTTCGGTCTCTGCACAGACCATCTCGGCGTGCTCACCTGCGAGGCGCACCCGGACGGCGGCACGGTGCTCTGTTGGCTCGCTCATGGACGTCTCGCGAGCTCCCCGGCGAAGGCCTGGGCAGGCAAAAAACTGTTCCAAGTCGCGCTCGGCAGAAGTATGAAGAATTTGGAGCGAAATCTTTCGCGTCGTTGAGCGCATGGAGCTCATTCGGAGCAATCGAACCGAGATCTTGGCCGACGCGCTCGCATCTGCCGTTCGCGAGAGCCCAGTGGCCCCCTTCGCGGAGGAGGCGATCGTCGTCCAGAGCCGGGGCATGGAGCGCTGGCTCACGCTTGCATTGGCGGAGCGCCTCGGCATCTGGAGCAACCCCTGCTTTCCGTTTCCTCGCGCCGTCATCGAGCAGACCCTCGAAGACCTGGGGTTCGGCCCTTCTGTCGAAGCCAAGGCCTACGATCCGGAGCTCTTGAAGTGGACGATCGCCCAATTGCTGCTCGAGGAGGTGCCAAGCGAGCTTCGCGGGTACCTCGGCGCTCCAGCGGACCCGGACCGTGCGCTGCGCTTCGCCAGTACCGTCGCAGACGTGTTCGACCGGTATGTCGTGTACCGTCCGGATCTCCTTCGGAGCTGGATCAAAGGCAAAGAGACGGAATGGCAAGCCGCTCTTTGGCGGCGGGTGGTCGCGCGGCTCGGTCCGCACGACCTATCGATTCGCATCGAACGGGCCCTGTCCTCCTTGCGCTCTTCACCTGCCGCCAAGGCGCGATTCGAACGACTCCACCTCTTCTCGCTCGAAACGCTGCCACCCTTGTTCTTGCGCTTCTTCAGCGCGCTCTCGGAGGTCGTTCCTACGTCGTTGTATTTGCTCGAGCCCTCCTCCGAGTACGTGGGTGACACCGGCGCGGCGCCGCAGCTTTCGCTGCTGTTGCAGAGCGACACCGACGTTCACCCGTTTCTGTCGAGCGTGGGCCGTCTGTCGCGAGACTTTCAAGAGCTGTTGCTCGAGGTGGACGAGGCGGTGGGCGAGCGCAAAGACCTGTTCGCGCAGCCCGAGGAGAACAGTCTGCTGTGTTCCCTGCAGTCGGACGTTCTGACGTTTCGCAGTCCGCCTGCGGAGGCCGCGCGCACCACGGTCGATCTCGCGGACGAATCGATCTCCATTCATGCCTGCACCGGGCCGATGCGGGAGGTGCAGATTCTACACGAGCTCATCCGAAGCGCTCTCGAAGAAGACGTCACGCTACAGCCCGAGGACATCGTGGTGATGACGCCAGACCTCGAAACCTATGCGCCGGTCTTTCGAGCCGTATTCGGAGTAGACGAAGGGAAGCGCATTCCGTACGAGATTCACGATCGCAGGACTCGGGAGGACGCCTCGTTCTACGACGATTTTTTGGCGGTCCTCGATGTGCTCGATTCCCGCTTCTCGGTCCTGGATCTGGTTCGGCTGATGGATGCCGGCTCCATGCGAGAGGATTTCCGCTTCAGCCCCGAGGAGCGGGCGCGACTCACCGAGCTGCTCGCCGCTGCCGGGGTACGGTGGGGAATCGACGGAGAGCACCGGGCTCAGCTCGAGTTTCCCGCCGAGTCGCTGCACACGTGGCGCGCAGGTCTCGGACGGCTGTTCTTGGGCTTCGCGTCGATGCCCCAAGCGATGCAGGTGTTCGCAGGCTTGCTTCCCCGCGGTGAGCCGAGCTTGGCGGACGCGGAGCTCGTGGCGCGCTTGTCACGCCTCTGCGAGATCCTCTTCGATCTTCAGCGGCGCACCCGTGAACCGCTCGACGTCGAAAGCTGGGCCAGGGAGCTCGAACGGCTGACGTCGCTGGTATTCGAAGAGGAGGGCGAAGCAAGCCGAGCGGCCGCGGTCCTGCGGGAAGCCTTCCGCGAGCTGCAGCATAGGGCGGAGCGGAGCGGCTACGCGGGCCTCATTTCGCTCAAAACACTTCGGCGAGAGCTCGGCCTTCTGCTCGTTCAAAGCACGCCCGCCGTCGGTTTCCTTCGCAAGGGTGTGACCCTCACGGAGCTGGTGCCGCTCCGTTCCGTGCCGTTTCGCGTCGTTTGTCTGGCGGGCATGAGCGAGGAGGCCTTTCCGCGGGGTGATGACCGCCCGAGGTTCGATCGAACACGAGGCGCCCACCGCCCAGGAGATCGCAGCAAGCGGTACGACGATCGCCATTCGTTTCTGCAGGCCGTGCTATGCGCCCGGGACCGGCTCATCGTGACCTATAGCAGCCCAACGGTGAGCCTCCGCACCGCGCCCAACCCGTCACCAGTAGTCTGGGAGCTTCGCGAAACCATCAACCGCTACTACCGGCATCCGGAAGGCAAACCCCTTCTCGAGCCTACGATGCATCCGCTTCATGCATTCGACCCACGGTATTTCGATGGAAGCGACTTACCGCAAGGCTTTTCCGAGCGGTACCTCGGGATCGCACGAGCGATCGCGGCGCCCGCCTTGGCGCGACCGCGAATCGAGCTTCGCGCCGAGGTGCAAGAGCCGGAAGCTACGCTGACCGTGGGCGAGCTGACGAGCTGGTTGTGGAATCCCATGCGGGCCTTCACCGACGAGGTGCTGCGAGCCCGGTTCGATGCCTCTGCGCTGTACGAGCCGACGGGCGCTTTGACCGAGCTCGGGCCTCTCGATGCTTCACGGGTCGGCAATGCTGCGCTTCGGTGGGACCTGCGTGGCGAGGCGCTAGAAGCATACCTCGAAGCCGCGCCGGAGTTCCCCGACGGAAGCTGGGGTAGGCTCGAACGCGACGCGTTGGCCCGGGAGATCGCAGCGGTGGATGCCATGCACCACCGACTCGTAGGCGACCGGGAGGTATGGTCGGTACGCCTCGAGGCAGATCTCGGCGACTTGGTCTTGGACGGTCGGCTGGATGGCTTGAGCACCGATCGACGGATCGCGCAGCGATTCACGAAGGCAGGTCGCAAGTCGGAGCTGGCCGCGTGGATCGAGCATCTTCTGATGCAAGCGGCCCCGGTACCCGGACTTCCGGAGGAAACGGAGCTGGTCCTCAGGGGAAGCAATGCCCGTCCCAGCATCGTGCGGTTCCGTGGCGTGAGCGATCCAAAACACGTCCTCGCCGAGCTGCTCGATCTCTATCGATCCTGCCGGTGCGCGCCGCTGCCGCTTCTCGAAACCGCCTCACGAGCCTTCGCCGAAGCATTCGACGAGAAGAAGCGGAGCTCCGCGATCCGAGCGGCGCGCAACGCACTGGACAAGCAAAGGGACTGGGACCCGCGCCTCGCGTACGTGCTGGGCCCCGATGACCCGTTCGAAGACGGCGAATGGATCGATGCCTTCGAGCGTGCCGCCCTGACGCTGTATCGACCGCTATTGGAGCATCGGGGCGAGGGATGAACGTGTTCTCGCCAGAGCTGGCTCCTCTCGAATCGCCCACGCTGGTGGAGGCGAGCGCAGGGACCGGCAAGACCCACACAATCACCACGTACTTCGTTCGTGGAATCGTCGAGCGGGGCCTCAGACCCGAGCAAATCCTCGTGGTCACATACACCAAAGCCGCCACGGCGGAGCTTCGAATCCGTTGTCGAAGCCGTATCTCGGAGGCTCTTTCATCGATCGACGCACCCTCGGGACAAACCGACGCGCTCGGCCAGATCGTCGCCGGGGCCATCGCGCGCTCGGGGCGAGACGAGGTGGAGCGTAGGCTCCGAAGCGCTCTTGCCGAGATGGATCAGACCTCCATTCTCACCATTCACGGCTTCTGCCAAAGGCTGCTGCAGGACTACCCGCTGCTCTTCGGAGTCGATTTCGATTTCGAAGTGGCCGAGGACTCGTCCTCACTACACGCAGACCTCGCGGTCGACTTCTGGGCCACCGACCTCTATGAGCGGCCGGAGTGGCTGCTCCGCGCCCTCGCGAAGCGCAAGGTCGACGTCCGCTATCTCGCCCAACTGGCCTCGGCAGCCACCATGCCCGGTGTCGAGATCATCGGGCCGACACCTGGCGGCGCCGTCGAGCCAGCCGTCGCCCGCGCCGCTCTGTTGCACGAGGAGGCCGCCATCGCCTGGGCCGACGGACGAGAGGAGATCTGCAACATACTGCTCGAAGATCCGCGTCTGAATCGCACGAGCTATCAGAAGAAGAGCATCGATAAGTGGATCCCCGAGCTCGACGAGCTCTTCGAAAAGCGGGGGGTGCAGTTCCTTCCGGAGTACTTCCGGAAGCTCCGCGCCGACCAAATCAAGGTCAAACAGGGCTGCGATAAGCCGAGCCACCCCTTCTTCGAGGCCTGCGCGCGCTTACATCGAGCGCATGAAACGCTCGCCCCACTGATCGAGCACGAAGTTTTCGCGTTCAAGAAGCGCTTCATCGAATTCGTCCGGCGCCACAATCGACGCCGCAAAGAAGAGACCGCGATCCTGTCCTTCGACGATCTGCTGACCGCAGTGCACGCGCCTCTGAACGGCTCGTCCGAGCGCGACTGCGATCCGGAGGCGATCGCAAAGACGATTTCCACCGCGTATCCACTCGCACTCGTCGACGAGTTTCAGGACACGGACTCGCTTCAATACGGGATTTTCAAGGCGATCTACGGCAACGGGGCCGTGGTGTACGTGGGGGATCCCAAGCAAGCGATCTACGCCTTTCGAGGCGCGGATGTGTTCTCGTACATCGGCGCGGCTAGAGACATCGGAGACCGCGAGCACACGCTGCGGACCAACCGAAGATCGGATCCCGACCTCGTTCACGCGGTCAACGTCTTGTTCTCGCGACCGGCGCGCCCGTTCATCCTGGATGACATCGAATTCGAGAAAGCCATCGCGCACGCACGCGAAAATCGCTGCAACATGACCCCGGCGCTCGAGGTCATCTTCGTCGACGAGGATCAGCTCGAGCCACGTCTCGAGGCCTCCGTCGCATCGATCGTGAGCCACGAGATCGCGCATCTCTTGGGCGGTGAGAAATCAATCGAGGGCCGACCGCTCGGACCAGGTGACGTGGCGGTCCTGTGCCGGAGCAACAAGCAAGCGATCGCGGTGACCAGGGCGCTCCGTGCGACTGGCATTTCCGCCTCGCTCGACGGTGATTCGAGCGTCCTCAACACCCAAATAGCGCTCGACCTGCGCGCAGTGTTGGAAGCCACATTGATGCCGGGCGACTCCGCGGGTGTTCGTCGCGCGCTTCTCACGTCGATCATCGGCGTGTCGCCTCGAGAGCTTGCTGGCATGGACGACGAGAAATGGTCGGAATGGATATCCCGGTTCCGCGACTGGAACGCGACCTGGCACGGTCAAGGGGTCGCTCGGTTCCTCGAGGACATGTTGCGCAGCACGAAAGCCGAAACGCGGCTCGCGGCTACTCTCTCCGCCCGGCGTGATTTGACCGATCTCGTTCACATCGAGGAGCTGTTGATGCGGGGGGAGCGAGAGCGCCGCCGAGATCCCGTTGCCTTGATGCAATGGCTTCGGCGCCTCGACGAAACCACGCCGGACGACGGCGCGGTGTCGTATGAGGACCTTCAACAGCGACCCGACGCAGAAGCCGGCGCCGTGCGCGTCTCGACGATCCACAAGAGCAAAGGACTCGAATACGGCGTGGTCTATTGCCCGTTCACCTGGAACGACGCTGGGCTTTTCAACTTCGAGAAGCAAGCGGTGAAGTTCCACGACGAGGCGCGAAACATCAAGATCGACCTGGGCTCGGACCGGCAAGACGAACACCTGCGACAGAGCGAACGAGAGGCACTGTCGGAAGCCATCCGCCTACTCTACGTCGCCGTCACGCGCGCTCGTCACCATTGCGTCTTGTTCTGGGGTCCCGCATCGAAATGGAAGCGCTCGGCGCTCGCTCATCTGCTGCATGGCTCTGACCGTTTGGACACGCTCGACGAGGATGACATGCGTGCGGACATCGAAACGCTTTCCAAGGCCTCTGGCGGCGTGATGGGATGGCGCGCGCCGCACCGTGATCCAGCGCCCGCACCGACGAGCACGCCCAAAGCTCGCGAGCTGCACGCCCGCTCGGCCGTCCGCGTATTCGAACAAACAGCACGAATCTCGAGCTTCACGAGCCTTACCGGCTTCGACGAGAAAGTGCCAAGCCCGCGAAGCGAGCTGACCCCAGACGCAGAGCCGCCATCGTTTGTGGAGCTCCCGGGAGGTACGCGCACCGGCTTGCTGCTGCACTCCATCTTGGAGCACGCCGACTTCGCGGATCTGGAAGGCCCGGAGACGGCCCGTGTGGTCGCAGAGCAGCTTCGGTCCCACGGATTCGACACGGCGCTTGCAGCGGCGGTGCAACGGGATCTCGTGTTGGTCAGCCGCACACCGCTCACCTCGGAGCCCGACGCGCCGCGGCTCCTCGAGCTTCCCCGGAGCGCCCAGCTACGCGAGCTCGAGTTCACGTTGCACGCCGATCGACCCGACCTCGGAGGCCTGGCCGAGATCCTGAAGGAGCACGGCGCCCCCGAAGCGGCTCCGGGCTATTACCGAAGTCTGGCGGAGATCAGCACGCAGACGGCACAGCGGTTCCTTCGCGGCTTCATCGATCTCTTTTTCGAGTGGCGGGGGCGGTGGTACGTCGCGGACTACAAATCGAACACGCTTGCGGCGTATGACCCGGCGACGATCACCGATGCCGTTCAACGCGAGCACTATCTCCTGCAAGGCTTGCTCTATACGGCCGCTGCACAGCGATACCTGCAGCAGCGGCTGCCCGGCTACGATTGCGCGAGGGATTGGGGCGGGGTGCTCTTTTTGTTTCTGCGCGGGATGCGAGGGCCGCGCCCCGGCGGCACTTTCTTCGATCGGCAGCCCGCAGAGCTTCTAGACGCGGTCGACCGCTGGCTTGGGGGAACCGATGGACCTCGCTGAGCTTCGGGCCGCCGGTTTGCTCGAGCTGCTGGACGTCGAAATGGCGCATGCGCTGACTCGCGCTGCGGGCACCGACGATCGACAGGTCGAGCTCGCGATTGCGCTGGCGAGTCGAAGCGTCCGTCGAGGACACACTTGCTTTCCCCTCGCAATGGATGTCTCGGATCTCTTTCCTCGCGGCTCGGCCGCTCCCGAGCCATTGCCGGACCTGCCGGGGTGGGAAGCCGCCTTGCGAGGCAGCTCTCTCACGCGAGGCGGCCCTCTCGTGCTCGACGAGCGGAATCGCCTCTACTTTCGCCGCTATTGGCAGCTCGAGCAGGACGTGGCCAAGAGCCTTACCACATTGTCCGCAGGCTCTCCCGCGGCGATGCCCGACCCGGCTTGGCTCGAAGCCGCCCTCGATCGCTTGTTTGGCGCCAAGGAAGCCACGCCGCAGCGTAAGGCCGCAAAGAATGCGATCCGGCATCGGGTCTCCTTGCTCTGCGGAGGTCCGGGCACCGGCAAGACGACGGCTGTAGCAGCAATCGTGGCGCTCCTCGTGGAGCGGGCGCTGCAAGACACCGGCACCTCGCCCAAAGTCATGCTTCTCGCTCCGACGGGCAAATCTGCTGCGCGGCTCGGAGAAGCCGTCACCTCGGCCAAGACGAAAATTGCGAGCTCCGATCAGGCGCTCGATGCGATTCCAGAGCTAGCCGTGACCATCCATGGGGCGCTCGGGATGCGGCCGGCCGGCATGGTATTTCGCAGAGACGCCGATCATCCCCTCGATGCGGACATCATCGTGGTGGATGAAGCCTCGATGATCGACCTGGCCTTGATGCGGCAGCTCCTCGACGCGACGCCACCGAACGCGACGCTGTTGATCGTGGGCGATCCCGATCAACTGACCTCGGTCGAAGCGGGCTCGGTTCTGCGCGATCTGGTCACGGCAAGCGCCCAAACCTGGTGGAGCGACCGGGTCACCCATCTCACCAGAGCCTTCCGGTACGCGGAGGATCAGCCGCTCGGTCAGCTCGTCGCGGCGATCCGCGGCGGCGATTTCGCACAGGTCGACGCCCTGCTGAGCCTCGAATCGGCGCAAGACGTCGCATGGACGCCACTCGAGGGTCTGCCGAGCGAGCTCGACCGCGCTGCGGCCCATTGGGCCAAAGCCCTGAGCACCACCGACCCCCACACGCACTTTGCGCAACGCGCTCGCTTCGTCACCTTGAGCCCGTACCGCGTCGGGCCGACCGGCACCCGGAAGCTCGGCGCAGCCATCATGGCGCGTTTGACGGCCGCGGGCGGAGCCCCCCGCGTGACGCCCATCATCATCGAGCAGAACAGCCGGGAGCTGCGCGCGTACAATGGCGACTTCGCAATGCTCCTCGACGGGAGTCCGCGACGGGCCGTGATTCAACGCACCTCGGACGGGCTTCATGAAGTCGCCGAGGCGCGCTTGCCGAGGTACTCGGATGCATTCGCCTTGAGCGTGCACAAGGCGCAGGGCTCGGAGTTCGATGAGGTGCTCATCGTGCTGCCCGAGGACGACGCGCCGCTGCTCACCCGAGAGCTACTCTACACCGCGGTGAGCCGCGCCAAGAAGCGCGTGCGCCTGGTCGGGCCGCGCCAGGTCGTCGCCGGGGCACTCGCGCGGGAGGCCCAACGACACTCCGGTCTCGTCGACGCAATCGCCCGTACGCCACGTGCGCTGCAGCCCAGATCGGCCTAGTATCTCCCGCCGGTGAAACGTGTTTCACTTTGGAGGAGGCGATGGCGGAGTACGACTACATCGTGATTGGGGCTGGCTCTGCGGGCGCCATCGTGGCGAGCCGCCTCGCCGAAGACCCGGACGTCGAGGTCCTCTTGCTCGAGGCGGGCGGCACCGACCGAACGACGCTCGTCCGCAAGCCTGGAATGATCAGCCTGGTCCACCAGGTGAAGCAGCTCAAAAAGAAGCTCGATTGGGGCTTCACCACCGTGCCTCAACCCCACCTCGACGGTCGACGCCTCCCTTACACGCGCGGAAAGGTTCTTGGCGGCTCGAGCGCGGTCAACGGCATGCTCTATCTACGCGGCAACCACGCGAACTACGACGCTTGGGCTGCGAGCGGCTGCGATGGTTGGCGCTTCGAAGAGGTCCTTCCCTACTTCAAGAAGCTCGAAGACCACGAAGACGGCGAGACTGCATATCACGGCGCGGGCGGACCCATTCGAGTCAGCCGACACCCCGACGATCAAATCAGCCCCGTCTCGAAAGCCTTTTTGAAAGCGGCGTCCGAAACTTGTGGCATCCCCATCTGCGACGACTTCAATGCCGAGACGCAGCATTGCGCGAGCATCTACCAGATGTCGTCGGCACGTGGTGTGCGGAGCAGCACGGCAGAGGGCTACCTGCACCCGAGCCTCCAGCGCGCCAATTTTCACATGGAAATCCGAGCGATGGTTCATCGCGTCGTCATCGAACGCGAACGCGCGACGGGAGTCGAGTACCGCACTCCGGGGGGCGTGACCATCGCCCGGGCGCGGCGGGAAGTGATCGTATCCGGTGGCACCATCGGCTCACCGCAGATCTTGATGCTCTCCGGGATCGGGCCCGCTGATCATCTGCGTGAGCACGGCATCGAAGTGCAGCTCGATTTGCCCGGTGTCGGCAAGAACCTGCATGATCATCTCTTCGTGCCACTCACGTACCGCTCACCCACGAGCCTGCACCGCGGCACCGCGTTGCACTTTTTCGGCGGCATGCTCCAGGAATATCTCTTCGGCAACGGTTGGTTCGGCCGGACCGTGTTCGAGGCGGGCGCCTTCATCAAGAGCCATCCCGATGCTCCCATTCCCGACATTCAGATCCACACGCTCCCATGGGGCTACCCCACGCCCAATCAGGACGGTCCGGAGCGCCCGGATATCGATACCGGCCACTGTCTGACGGTGATGCCCACCCTGATCTATCCGAAGAGCCGTGGTGATGTTCGTCTTTCGTCCGCCTCGCCAGATGCGGCTCCGTTGATCGATCCAAATTTTCTGGAGGACCCGGAAGACGTGCGGCTGTTGATCACGGCGATCCGCAGTTGCAGAGAGATCTGTGGGCATCCCGCCATGACCGATCACCTGCGCGAAGAGCTGTCGCCCGGCGCCGACCGGACGACGGATGAGGCGCTCATCGAGGAGATCAAGCTACGTGCGACGACGGTCTACCATCCAGTCGGCACGTGCAAGATGGGTGTGGACGAGACGGCCGTCGTGGGCCCCAATCTCCAAGTGCGCGGTATCGAAGGGCTGCGTGTCGCCGATGCGTCGATCATGCCGCAGATAACCGGAGGCAACACCAACGCGCCGAGCATGATGATCGGGGAGCGCGCCGCAGCGCTGATCCAAGAAGCGAGCTAGGCCGCGTTCGGAGGCCACTGCCGGCGGATCTTCTGAGCGACCTTCGCCGCCGTCTCTTCGTCGATCGGCTGGGTCGGATCCGCCCCGAGCTGCTTGAGAATCACCTTACAGTGCGCGGGGTTCCAGTTGAGTAGCTTGGCAAGCTCTTTGAGATCGTAGGTTTCGGTGACAACCATGAGTGCGCTTCCTTTACGAACCGTAAATTTATAGCGCACGATCGGAGGCCGATCCAAGCTTTATTTGCCATTTAGTAAATAAACCGCAATTCCCAGCAAGCCCAAGAATATCAGGGTGATGACCAACCAGCCGGGACCCCGCAGGCCGGCGGGGGCCGAACGGTCGGGCGGGGGCGCCACCGGCGGGCCCTCGACGGGCTGGGCCGCGATGAACTCTTCGATCAAGCGCTTGGCCTCTTCGACTTGGTCCGCCTCGACACGAATCTCGGTCCCATGCCGCAGCCGATCCGTGATGCCCGGGTACGCAGTATCTCGGTGATTGACCAGGACTGCAGCGATGCCTTCGGCCTCGAGAGCCTCCTGAAGGGCTAGGGCCTGCACTTCGTCGTCGGTCTCGTAAACGCTTCGTGTCTCCATGACGCTACCTCGATTGCACAAAAGGGGGGACCGGACAATCGAGACCATCCCCGATGGCGCGAATGAGCTCGGCCTCCCGATCGGTCACCTCGTCATCGGCCATGACGGTCGCTGCACAGGCCAGCATCAGGTTCTTCTTCAGCGCGGCACTTGCGGCGTCGTAGCGCCGAAGGGCCTGGTCGACATCAGCGAGGGTACAGTTCCCGATCGGAAGTATGGTGCCTGCGGATCCCGAAAGATGAAGCGCTTGCGCCCCATGTCGGAACGCTCGCTCTGCTCGTGCCTCCGTTCGGCTCCCCGCCCTGGCAAGCGCCGACAAAAGCACGCGAGCCTCGCGTAACAACTTCTTGAACGAGCGAACGCGTACGGGCGTAGGTCTGGTGCCCTCGAAGTGACGCGCGAGGTGACGTTGGATCATCCGGCTGAGCGTATACTCGAAGAGGTCGAGCCTGCGATCGCTACGCATCAAAGCATCGACGGCCGACCGGAAGCGCTGGTACTCGGCGACCGACAGGCCGCGCAACGTCGGGATGGCCATGTCGACCAGCGCGATTTTTTGAGCGGAAGAACGATCGACCGATTCCGCATGGAAGCGGAGCGTCAGATCTGCGGTCTCTGGATCGGTCAGCTCCGCCAAACGAACCAGCTCGGTTCCCCTGAGCCCCTCGTCGTGCGCAAGAAGAAGCCCGAACAACATCGCCTGCGCCATGGGCGGCTGGTGAACCGCGTGAAGCCAGTGCTCGGGAAGCGCGGCATGCAATGAGCGTGCGTAAACGAGATGCTCGTGGCGCGGGCTTCCGATGTGCTCGATCGCCTGACTGACCCCCTCTTCGGTGGGTGCTTCGGCGAAAGCCATGACTTCCTCGGGAGGCGCGCTCGGCGGCGTGCTGAGTCCCTCGGCAATCTGCGGTAAGGACACCTCCGTGAATCGGCCGTCCCAGTGCGGCTCGAGCTTTCGAATTCGTTGCTCGAGCGGCGGGTGTGTTCGAAAGATGCCGGCAAAGAGACGGAACCGGCGAATCGCGTCGGAGAAGAAAATGTGACTCGCCTCGTCCGCCTGAGGAGCGTCGAGGTACGAATGCGACGCCGCGCCACCGATCTTCTTGAGCGCGCCGGCCAATCCGTCCGTGTCGCGCGTGAACTGCACGGCAGAAGCATCGGCGAGCAGCTCTCTCTGCCGCGAGATCGCGCTTTGAAGCATGCGTCCGAATAGGACACCGACGGATCCGATGGCCAAGAGACCAAGACCGATCAGGGCCACACCCGCGCCCTCTTTCCTGCTTCTCGCAGTCGTTCCCCGAAGCAAGAAGCGCCCGAGCAAGGCCAAGAGGAAGATGCCATGAAGCAGACCGATGGCTCGTAGGTTGATGCGCGAGTCACCGTTGAGAACGTGGCTGAGCTCGTGCGCAACGACTCCTTGGAGCTCCTGCCTGCGAAGCAGGTGCACCGTGCCGTGGGTAACGCCGATGACCGCGTCGCTCGTGCTGTTGCCTGCGGCGAAGGCATTGATTCCGACCTCGCGATCGAGGATGTACACGTCGGGGACGGGGATGCCCGAGGCGATGGCCATCTCCTCGACGACGTTGAGTAGGCGGCGCTCTTCGAGCTTGCTCGTGTCCGGATCCATCTTTCGGCCGCCTAGCGCGAGTGCCACCGCGGAGCCGCCATCGCGGAGCTGCGCGGTCTTGTAGAGTGTGCCGAGGCCCACGACGACTGCCGTCGTTCCGCACGCGACCACGAACACGAAGGGGTCCCACAGCGAGAGATCGGGACCCGACACTTGGTCGTAGCGCCCTACCAAGTAGGAAACGCCTGACGCATCCCCGATCGCGATCGCATAGAACGCCATCGCCAGCGCATACACCGCGACCATCACGCCGAGCACGGCAAGTGCAAAGAGCAGGGCGAGGCGCACGGTGCGCTTTCGCGCGAGGGCCTGCTCCTCGAAGAAGTCCATGGCTCAGAACTGTACTTTGACCGGGGCCCGCTCGCTCTCGGTTTCCACCTCGAAGAATTCGGCCTTCTGGAAACCGAACATTCCAGCGATGATGTTCGAAGGGACCATCTCGCACTTGTCGTTGTACCGCATCACGGCGTCGTTGTAGGCCTGCCGGGCAAACGCGATCTTGTTCTCGGTGGTCGATAGCTCTTCGCTGAGCTGCATCATGTTCTGGTTGGACTTCAGGTCCGGGTACGCTTCCGACAGGGCGAAGAACCGGCCGAGCATGCCGCTGAGCCCGGCTTCGGCGTTCACCAGCCTCTTCATCGCTTGGGGGTCTCCTGGGTCGGCCGCAGCGCTTTGCCGCGCCCCTTCCGCCGAGTTTCGCGCAGCGATCACGGCTTCGAGCGTTTCCCTCTCGTGCGCGAGAAACCCCTTCGCAGTCTCGACGAGATTGGGGATCAGATCGTGTCGGCGCTTGAGCTGGACGTCGATCTGGGCAAACGCGTTTCGGAAGCGGTTCCGGAGATTGACGAGGTTGTTGTAAATGCTCGCGAGCCAAGCGACCAACAGGACAGCGAATACCAGTAGACCGATCAACCACCCCATGACGTCCTCCCCTGCCCAAAGGCACTCCCAGTGTAGGTGTGAGCCCCGGTTAACTCAAATCCGGATCAAATCGGGAGGACGTATCCTCGCCGCGGTGATTAAGCGGAGTTGCGTGCCATGTACTTTTGCTTTTCCTTCTCGCCCTTTTTCTCGAGCACGGGCAACACGACGCGGCGAAGTCCCGGAAATAGATAGCCGATCGTCGCCAGCACCCCGCTTGCCACCGGCGTGGTTCGTTCGCGCGCTCCGTCCGCGGCAGAGGAGAGGACGAGGTCCGCGATCTCGTCAGCCGTGCTCATCGGTTGTGAGAAAACCAGAGCGGGTACGTTCTCGATGATGTCCCCTTCTGTGATGAACGCTGTATCGACTGGGCCTGGCGAGACGACTGCGACTCTGATGTTCGTGTCGCGAAGCTCTTCGGCGAGCGCGAATGAAAACACCCGAAGCCCAAACTTGGTCGCGGAATAGGTCGCTTCGTCGTCGAGCGGAAAGCGCCCCGCGAGCGATGCCACGTTCACAATCGTCCCCGAACCCTGCGCTCGCATCGTTGGAAGCACGAGCCTGGTGAGGACGAGCGGCGCGCGTAGA
>DATIUW010000111.1:0-6230 GCA_035466435.1 Polyangiales bacterium
AGAATCTCGCCGCAAGGTCAGCGAGCTTCCCAAGGGGCGATCCCGTGCCGGATCGCCCCTTTCTTAATTCGCAGCGACAGCTTCCCCCAGACCCTTCCCAGGTTGAAAGGCAGGAAACTTGCGGCGGCGGTGACCGAAAAGGAGGGCATGACGCTTCCTCGGCGGGTGCTTCCGAACACGACCTACTTGGTGACGCGTCGGTGCATGGGGCGGCGCTTCCTCCTCCGTCCTGACGCCCTCCTCAATCAGGTGTTTCTCTACTGCCTGGCCCGAGCAGCCGAACAGCACGGTGTCGAGGTCCATGCCCTCGGCGTGATGAGCAATCACCATCATCTAGTCATGACCGACGTCCGGGGCGTGCTCCCCGACTTCTTGATGAGCCTTCATCGCAATCTGGCGATGTGCATCAAGCGGCTCCGGGGCTGGGACGAAGTGGTGTGGGAGCCCAATGTTTCGACGAGCGCCGTCGAGCTCACCGGGGTCTCCGAAATCCTCGACAAGGTCGCCTACACGATTCTCAATCCGGTGAGCGCGGGGCTCGTGCGCGCGCCGCACCGCTGGCCTGGCGTGCTCAGCACGTGTGCTGTGCTTGCGCGGGGCACGCTCGAGGTGAAACGGCCTTCGGTGTGGTTCAGGGACAGCGCACCGGAGACGGCGAAGCTCCACTGGACGGTGCCACCGGGCTTTTCGCATAAGGAGGCGTATCTCGACGCGCTCGGCGACCTGGTCCGAAGCCGCCTTCGTGTGCTGCGCGATGCCCATCGCCGGGAGGGAAAGGGCTATCTCGGAGAAGCGCGGGTTCGACAGACGCGCGTCACCGACCAGCCCAAGAAGCGGAAATCCCGCTTCGGCCTCAGCCCGACGTTCTCGGCGCTGACACGGAGCAAGTGGCTCGAGGTTCTCAAAGGGCTTCGCGCGTTTCGAAGGGCGTATCGCGAAGCGTACGCGGTGTGGCGTCAGGGCAAGCCACGCGTCGAGTTTCCGCTCGGCACCTGGTGGGTGGTTCGTTACGCCGGGGCCCAAGCAGTGACCTAGAAAAGGACGCCTACCGGTCTGAGCCGCAGCCGCATCCTTGGAGTCGTGCGCGCCCGTGGGCCGAAGAGTGCTTCGTGCGCTCTGCGGCATGCATTCGCGCGTCGATCATCGGCTTTGAGCAAGCTGCGGAACGTTGGCATGGGCGGCGGTCACGCGGAGGAGCGCACAAGTGCCCGCCCTCCAACGACCTTCTTACAACCTCAACGTGGGAAGGTTTGGGGGCGAGTTACTGCCAGTTGCGAGATCCGCTTTGTCCGTCGCTGCCGGCCGCTGCGGTGTCTTCACCGCCGCTCAGGCCGCCGAGCCCGGCAGCTCCGCCTTCGAGTGTGTTTTGGTTGAGCGTGGCGAAGAAGTCGTCGGTTGGATCGCGGTCGTAGATCGCGAAGCTGTAGCCGCCCTGGCCGCCATTTCCGCGCAACCCGCCTTCACCGCCGTTGCCTGCCGGGCCGCTCGTGATGGTGTTGCCGGTCAAGGTCGGCGCGAGGCCGGGGGCGAAGATCACGCCGAAGCTGGGCCCGCCACCGCCGCCGCCGCCTTTTCCGCCAGGGCCGCCTGCACCTCCGTTGCCGCCGTTCGCGCCATTGCCGCCGCAACCGCCGAGCACGCAGTCTCCCAACTCGCGGCTTCCTCGGGCACCGCCGCCGCCGCCGTCACCGCCGTCACCACCGGACGCTCCCGCGCCGCCGGCCCCAGCAGAAATCACATTGCTCGCGAGCTCGCTCATCTCGACGTACGCGAGCCAAACTCCGATGGACGCGCCGCCGCCCTTGCCTCCAAAGCCGCCTTGGCCGCCTTGGCCGCCCTGGCCGCCACCGCCGCCGCCGCCGCCGACCACGCCGAATGACGTTGCTTCGCCGCCGCCGCCACCACCGCCGCCGGATCCCGCGCCGCCGCGCCCTCCGGACCGCCCGTTCGACGCTTGGAACAGCGCAGAATCGGAATCCGCCACGCCCACGCCCGCGCCTGCAGCGCCCGGCACCCCGTTGCCGCCCGTGTTTCCGGGTCCGCCAGCGGTGCCGTCGTTGGAGCTGTTGCCACTGCCGCCGGATCCGGCGGTGCCTCCGGCGACATCGTTGCCTCCGAGGGGCCTCGCAGCCGCCGAGCCAGGGGATCCATTGCCGCCGTTACCGAAGGGGCCGCCACCACGTTCGCCGCCAGCACCGCCATTGGCGCCCGCGCCAGGACCGCTTCCGCCCGAAGCCCGGCCGGTGCCGCTGGCGTCCGCGCCCTTCGAGCCGGTGTTCCCGGGATCGCCGTCGTCACCAACGGCCCCGTTGCCGCCGCGGCCCACGGTGATCTCGTTGTTGCTCACGCCGGCGAACGAAAGATTCGTGAGGGCGACCCCATAGTTGGTGCCGGGATCGTCGGATTCACCCGCCGCGACGTCGCCTGTCGTAATCACGTTGTGCTCGACGTAGAGGTCTGCCGAGCCGTCTCCGTTGCCCGACACCCCGAACACATCATCCGAAGCGGTCGGCGAGCCCGCCACGCGAAGCTCGAAGCCCGACACCCAAGCATCCTGGCTCACGCTCACGAGCTGCACGCCTCGATGATTGAGGTCGACCACGGTCTTGTTGATGTCCACGTCGCGAAACCAATCATCGTCGTAACCGCCGTAGAGGCTCGTTCCACCAGGAATCTCCAGATCCGCGGCCGACTCGTCGTAGGCGGCGCCCCCTGGGAGCGACTTCACGTAGATGTCCTCCAGGTTGGTCGTGAGCTCCGTCACCGCCTTTGCAAGGGTCGCAAAGGGATTGTCGCGACTGCCCGTGCCCGCTTCGTCATCACCGCTGTCGCCGTCGACGAAATAGGTGCGGGCCATGTTCTCGAACACGTTGACCACCACTCTCGAGGCGTTGCTGTCCGCCGTGCCGTCGTTGACGACGAGCTCGAACACCAGCGAGTCGACGGATTCCGGCGCGACGAAGCTCGGATCGACGCCGGTGAAGGTTCCCGTGCCGCCGGTAACGTCGGGTCCTTTGGTTTGGGTCCAGGTATAGCTGACGATCTCGCCGTCCGGATCGCTGCTTGCACTGCCGTCGAGCGTGACGTTGAAGCCGCTCGAGACGTCTAGGTTCTCGCCGGCATCGGCGATGGGCGCCATGTTGTCGGGGTTCGGGTCACCGCCGGTACCGCCGTTGCCGCCTCCCCCCGAGTCACCGCCTCCGCAGGCCACGCCAGCGAGAGCAGCCGATACGTAAAGAGCCGTGATTGAGAGCTTTCGGTTACGGGCCATGTCTTACTCCACCCAGAAGTTGACGATTTCGTACTGCTGCGCAGAGACGGGATCATCGAAGAGATACGTGAAAATTCCCCAGGAGTAGCGGTTCTGCCCAAATTCATCGGTCGGCAGGTCCATGTCGGACACGGTGCCCGTGTACTCAGACTCCTCGCCGTGAATGATTTGGACCGTCTTGTCCGACGAGAAACCCACGCCGAAGCCGGCGACCACCGTGCCGATGGTGCCTTTCACGTTCAGGTCGAAGTCGACGCCGTACGTGGTTCCATCACCCGATTCGGTCGCGACGTTGATCGCAAGGGAGCTGCTGCCGCCTGAGTTGCCAACGGCCGCTGGACCGAAGTCGTATCCTACGAACTCGGAGAGGAGGGCGTCTTTTTCGGGCGCGGTCGGATAACTGGAGAGCACGCCAGGCATGTGGCCGAGCACCCTCTCATCGATGATGGGGCCGCCGCTGACGACGTTCGCGTTGTACCTCTCTCGCTCGACCTGGACCTCGATCGGCTCGCGCGGCAGAGAAATGACGACCTTCGAGCCGATGAGCTCCGGATCCGGGTGCGAGGTGATCTCGTAGGTGTATTGGTCGAGTGGAATCGTGGTGAAGATGACCGTGTCTTCGATGGGCCCGGTCGTATAGACGATCCGCTTGGTGACGCTGTACGCGTTCGAGGTGATGTCGCTCGCGCGACCTTGGAGCGTTCCGATGACTTCCACGCCGCTCACCTTGACGCCAAGCGCACTGAATTCGGTCTCGAAACCGACCGATGCGCTCGCGCGGATCGAGTACACCTGTTCTTCGGACACGGTGGTGCTCGATGCCGTACCGAACGAGGTTCGGCACGCGTCGGGGTTCTGCCCGAGGCCCTCTGCGCAGGGAGCCGCTGCCAACGCGGCGATGATGATCGGCTCGGTGAAGATGAGCTTGTAGTCGCCCTCGGAGAACCGCACCGCGAAGCTGTCGTAGTTGATGTTGCTGTCGAGGATGATCGGCCGGACCGGGTCGGGTCCGGGGTCCTGCACGGTCAACGCGTTCATCAGCCGCCAGTCGCGGTCGAAGATCGGCTCGGAAAGCGGTGGGTCTCCCGCGTCTGGATTGCTCAAGCCCCAGGTTTCCAATCTGTTGGTCGCCTGGGAATAGAACACGACGTTTTGGCGACCGTCCGCAGTGACGTCAGCGGCCATCATCGTGCTGTTGTCGAGCGCAAATCTTCCGGTGAAGCCCTCCGCGCTGGCAAACAGGCTGGCGTCGTCGATGACGGCATAGAGGGGCTGGTCGTTTTCATCGAAGCCCCACTGGTACTGCGTCCATGGATCGGCGTTGACGAAGTCTTCGAAGACGTACTGGTTCGCCTGAATCTCCGGGAGCTTGTCGCCATCGAGGTCGAGCACGTTGACGTGGACGTAGCGAAGCGCGCCAGGCGCTCCTGCTGCGCAGCCACCGTGTATCGACGGCACGAGATCCAGACCACCGAGCGGCACGGTGTCTCGTTTGATGTCGTCGAGCGCAACGAGAAGATAGCGATAGCCGCAAACGCCGCTCGGGTCGAAGCCCTGCAGCCCGCCGAACACGATCTCATCGACGTTGTCCCCGTCGATATCGCCCGTCGCGACATCGGCGACGATCGCGGTGCGGTTCACCTCCGCGAGCGTGGCGCGAATCAAGCCATCTTCCACGCTTGCGTAGTCGGCTTTGGCATCATCGAAGATGAAATAACGGGCGGCGCCATCCTCCACGCCGCTCGATAGGAAGGACTCGTTGACCACGACCACGAGCTCGTTGCCAGCGTCGTAATCGAGATTGCCGGTGGCCATGGAGAGCTGGATCGAGCTGTTGGCTACCGCCTGCGGCAAGCTCTTGAGCTGGCTGGCGATCGAAAGGCTGCCCTCCTCGTTGTCGACGTAGAGCACGATGGCTTGGTCTGCGAAGGAAAGCCCGGCGGCAAACTCCGAAAAGCCGTCCCCATTAAAATCGCCCGCAACGAGGGAAAGCGCGGTCGGCACTCCCTGCGCGATGGTGATCGTCACGACCTGGTCTGGCGCGAAGCTGATGACCCCGCCGTTGGTGTTCTCTTGGTATGTCTGCAGAAGCACGTCTCCCGCGCTTCCTTCGCGATAGAGGACCGCCACCTCATCGAGCCCGTCTCCGTCGATGTCGGCCGCCGCGACCGCTCGAAGGTTCGCGGGCGTTTCCCCGACCGAGGGCGCCCAGGGAGTCTCCGACGCGGTCGGGTTGAAGATGTTCTCCTTCGCGTAGATCGGGCGATCGTTCTGGCTCTGGAGCTCGTAGATGCTGACGAGACTGTCCGAGTTCTCGAACTGCGGGCCTACTAGCAACACCTCGTCAATCGTGTCGAACGATCGCGACGAGCCGAAAGGGCTGTAGTCATCTGGCAGTGGAGCGGCGTCATCGTCGAGGCGCGGCGTTTCTTCGACATTGACGCCGAGAGCTACGAGCTTGTCGCGCACCTCGTCACCGGTCGGTGTACCCCCAGTGCCGCCTGCATCGCCGCCGCCGCCGCATCCTGAAACAAAAGAAACGAGCGCGATCGCGCCCGCAAGCCTGCCAAACTCATTTACTCTCATCCGTCTCTCCGACCCGCCAACCGCACTGGTAGCCTGGAAGGGTGGCTTCACCCGGCCGGACGAGAACAAGAGAAGTCAGCAAGTTTCTTACGAGATACACGAGATTCGTTTCGGGTGTCAATCATATGGGCCGATGATGTCCGACCACGGCGAGAGACTTGTGATCTCGCATACGTCGCATGGACGAGCACCGACGGAGCACGAGCACGAAAGCCGCATTCGAGGGCGACTCCGCTTAAACCGTGGATGGTGGTTCCCTTTACTCGAGGATCTCCTTGATCCACGCACGACGGGCCGTAAGACTTGGAGCTCGCAACCCTCGCCGTCCAATGAGCTCCGCTCTTCGTCACCGCTCGAAGCGGTGGGTCGTTTG
>DATIUW010000112.1:0-8440 GCA_035466435.1 Polyangiales bacterium
GGCCGGGTAGATTCGATGAACTCCGTGAGCGCATCGACGAAGCGTTCGGGGGCTTCACAGTGCGAGTAGTGTCCCACGCCCTCGATGATCTCGAGCCAGCTTCCTGGGATTGCCGCGTGCGCCGCGTATGCGTGCTCCACGGGGATGATTCGATCCTCGGCGCCCCAGATGATGAGGGTCGGTATTCCAGCAGCCAGGTAGAGTTTGTCGTTCGCGCTCACCGCTTGCCCCCGCGGATCGATGACTGCGCGGAGCGTGCGGAGGAACGCACGACGCGCTTCGACGTTTCCGAGCGAAGAATAGCTCCGCCAGAGCTCGGGAAGCACCGGCGCGTCCTGAATCTTCTTACGCAGGACCGCGCGGCCGATGCTCTCGACCACGTGCCGAACGGGGGGCGCACATGCCACGAGCAGCACGGCTTCCGACCCGGGCAGCGTGAGCATCCGTAGCAGAGGATTCACCTCGGATCCGAGGCCACCCGAATCAACCAATACCAATCGCTCGCAGCGTTCCGGATACTGATACGCAAACTGCATTGCGATGCCGCCGCCGTACGACTGACCAACCACGGTAGCCCGTTTGTAACCCAAGGCCACGACCAGGTCGCGAAGCGTCGAAGCCATGGCGCCAAGCGAATAATCGCCCTTGGTCTTATCCGACTCGCCGTGGCCCAAAAGGTCGGGGGCCAGCACCGTGAAGCGCTCGCTCAGCGCAGGCATGACATGCCTCCACGTGGTCCCGCTACCCGCCATCCCGTGGATGAGCAGCACCAACGGTCCTTTGCCCGCGATTCGGTATTTCAGGCGCTTGCCGTGGACGATTAGCTCCCTCTGTTCCATCGCCATGGTCACGTGCCACGCTGTCTCGTCGATCGCAACGTGTGGCGGCGACACTCAAAAGTCGTGGACACGCTGGTCGCAAATGTGGCCGCCGCCGCCGGACTGCTCATAGCGTCGGTACGGGTCGCGTGCCGCCTCTGGTGGTGTAGGTCAACAGCGCGAGACCTGCGAGCGCCGAGACCGCCGATGCTAAGAAAATGCCGAGTTTAGCGCTGCCGATGAGATGCTCCCCAAAAGAAAGATTGGCGATGAAGAGTGCCATCGTGAAGCCAATTCCTGCTAGCAGTCCACCCCCCGCCAGCATCCCCCAAGTCAGTTCCGGCGGGTGTATTGCGATTCTCGAGCGCACTGCCAGCCAGCTGAATGCAAGAACGCCAACGGGTTTGCCGATGGCGAAGCCGACCAACACCGCGATCGTGACCGACCCGTCGAGATCGTCCAGCGATAGCGTTACCCCGGCGTTGGCGAAGGCAAAGAGTGGGACGATGAGGAAGCCGACCCATGGGTGTAACCCGATCTCCAAGCGCTCGACTGGAGATAGCGTTTCCCGCGCCGCGATCTCGGCGAGTTGCAATGTCTCGCGATTTCTTGTGCCACCACTGCCTTCATCACTGTCGGGGTGCGCAATGACCTGTTTGAGGATGGCGTGCAATCGATCGTCGCTTACCCATCTGCGAGCCGGAGTCATCAAGCCAAGTACCACGCCAGTGATAGTCGCGTGGACCCCGGATGCGTCCACGGCGAGCCAGATAACGGCGCCCATCAAGAAGTAGATCGGAAAACCGCGAAAGCCGAGTAGCGCCATAACCTGCACGACGGCGATGCCAACAGCTGCTAGAGCGAGCGCGCCCCACGCGATGTGAGTACTGTAGCCGAAGGCTACGACAAGGATGGCACCTATGTCGTCGAAGATGGCCAGTGATAACATGAACACTCGCAGGCTTTGTGGAATGCGCGACCCCAGCAACGCCAGGCACCCGACGGCGAACGCGGTATCGGTCGCCATCACGGTGCCCCAGCCGTGTTGGCCGGGTTGGCCCGCTTGCATCATCAGATAGAGCAAGGCGGGCACCAACATGCCTCCAAGGGCGGCCGACATCGATAGCGCTGCCATGCGAAGGCTGCGCAACTCGCCGAGTACGAGCTCGCGCTTGAGCTCTAACGAAACGAGGAAGAAGAAAGCCGTCATCAGCCCATCGTTGATCCAATCTCTCAACGTGCGGGTGAGCTCACGGCCGCCGACCTGAAAACCGACCTGTGTTTCCCAGACGTTCAAGAAAGAGCGCGCCCACGGGGAGTTGGACAAGACGAGAGCGGCGCAGGTGAACAATAGAAGAACGGCGCCGGTAGCAGCCTCGATGGCCAGGAATCGCGTAAACGGCTTGGTGAGCCGATCTAGAAGCTCTCTCGGGAGTCGAGTGGATTCCGCGTTGCCTCGCTGATCGTTTCTCATGATGTCCTCCGCTTCGGTCCAGCGCGAGAGTATGCAGCAACCAATCGCTCGTCGTGTTCGATGGGCGTTTAGCGCTTCGTCAGCGTCGTCAAGATGTCGGCGTACCAGGCGCAGTTCAGCCCAAGCGCCTCGTCCAGTACCAGGTCACGGTTACCCAGATCGAGCCGTGCCGAGTGCACACCGAGCAGCATCCATGGCAGATCGCCCAGCTTCAGCTCTCCTTCGGAAACGCGCGCGACTACCGGCGCACCACTGGTGCCCCGGTGAGTGCGCGCGTCGGTGAGGAAGTAGCCCTCGCCCTGAAAACGTAGTCCGAATGAAGATGCAACGACGGCTTGGCGGACAACCGGCATGTGGTGTAGGGCATCGTGAAAACCGAGCGGGAATCCGACGATCAGTAGAGCGGTGCCTACCTCAACCGGGTCGGGCGGGCGGTGCAGGTGATCGGGTGTGAAGGCACGGTAGACGGTCGTGTCGGGCAGTGCAGAGCGTTGGATTTCGATCACCGCTACGTCGATCTCCCCGGCGGTGTCGAGGCCCTGGCGCCAGATACTCTTGCCGTCGCGGTACAGCGGAATGGAGAATCCGGTGGATCTGGCCAAGTTGTCCGGATCGATGTGCAGCTCGATCTCGAGTCGATCCGGGAAGTGCCTGCTCGGTTCGTCGATCACCACGTGTCGGCTCGTCACTAAAAACAGCCGTTCGTCTCGCTCGAAGAAGAAACCGCTGGCGTTGGTCAGCGGCCGTTGCTGTTCGAACGTGAGGATGCGTGCTGCAGTGAGCAGTAAGGGTTCGACCATCGGAATGTCCTGCTCTATCAGAAGACACATATTGCATGCGTTTCCAACGCGGCAATCGTCCTCTTCTCGCTTGCGCCGCATTTCATCGACCACGTGCTCCCGCGCGTGTCGGTTGTATCAGCTCACCGGGAAGAGCTTCGAGCTTTCTGCGACCCACGCCCGTAAGGACGCCACATCCGGAACTTCGATTCTCCCGTAGCCGCGGCGGATCAAACCCTCTTCTTCGAGGCGGTCCAATGCGCGAACGACGGACAAGCGAGTCACGCCCAGGATCTTGCCCAGGGACTCGTGGGTCACCTCGAGGGTCGCCGTCTTTTTCTCCGCTTTGGCCATTGTGGACAGCAACTTCGCGATGTGGATGGTCACTGAGAGTCTGCGTAGATCTTCCACGAACTCGAGCGCAGCGTGAAGCTGCATAGCCAACCTCCTCAGGAACACTCGGGCGAGCTCTGGGTGGTCTCGCATGAGTCGGTCCATGCGAGCTCCGTCGATGTAACCTATCTGGGTCGGACCCGAAGCGTGAGCGTCGAACGTTCGGGGCAAGTCGGAGAACAAAGTCATCTCACCAAAGGTCTGACCGGGCCCAAAAATACCCAGCACGAGGTATTCCCCATCTGACCCGACATTCCCTAATCGAACGGCACCGGCACGCACGATCCGCAGTCCCCGGGTTCTGTCCCCCCGCGCTTGAATCAGCTCGCCGTCCTGATATCGGACACGCACTTCGACCTCTTCCAGGGCGATTCGGAGCTCGTCGCTGAGCCCATCGAGAATCCCAGGGATCCCATGATCGAGGGTTCGGGTCGGCATGTGATTGTTGCTTTGTAGACAATTTCCCAGTCGCGCCCGTGCTAGCAAACCGACGTTGGAAGGAAGTCTCATGCATCGGCATCGGGAGCCCCCCGTGGGGGTATTCTTCCTCGCCTGTGCAGCCTGGTGGCTTACCCACGAGCTTGCCCTCGCCCAGCCGCCTGTGACCGAGAGCACCGCCCAGTCGGCGGAGCACGCGGAGGGTGTCGAGTCGGCCCCGCCCGGCGAGGTCACCACAGAGCCTCAGCAACCGTTCATCCCCGACTTGGTGTTCGCGCGAATGGCCGAGAATCCGGTATCGGGCATCACGCGGGTCCCGGTCGCCAACTTCGTCAACTTCGGCATCCCGCCGAGGGATCGCGTGGGGTACGCCCTCGTGCTTGCGCCGGTCCTCCCGGCACGGTTCAAGGAGGGTTGGAGTATCCTCACGAGGACCACCATCACCGCAGTGGCGACGGTACCCTTCGGGCGCCAAGCCTCGGGCGCACCTGACCCAACTGGGCGAACGACGGGGTTCGGAGACCTCGGACTCGAGGTGCTCGGCGCCAAGCAGATCCGGGGCAAGAAGAAGCAGTTCTACGACGTCGCCCTGGGACCGTTCGTCGGAGCTCCGTCGGCAACCGATGATTTCCTCGGGCGAGGACGCTGGCTGCTCGGCCCGGAAATCGCCCTCGGGATCAGCGCCAAGCACTGGGTGACCGTGCTCCTCGCCCGCAACGAGTGGTCGGTTGGAAAGAGCAGCAGTCGGGCGGACGTGAATCAGATGTGGATGCAATACTTCCTCTTCTACAATCTACCGAAGCTCTTCTACTTGGCCTACGAGCCGATCATCACCGTCAACTGGGAAAGGCAGCCCGGAGACCGCGTAACCCTCCCCGTTGGGATCGGCTGGGGACGGCACATACGGCTCCCAAAGCGCCCGCGCCTCGCGCTGACCACGAGGTACAGCGGCTTCTACAACGCCTTGCGCACCGACCAGGGCGCCAAGTGGCAGCTGGTCGCCACCTTGGTCTTTTGGAAGCCCAACCCCGCGGTGTTCGGAATCGAATGATCACGGAGCTCTGAGAACACAGGAGAAATCAATGAGATACAGATTCACGCTTCTTACCACCGCGACGGCGGTGGCACTCATGTCCGCTTGCAGCAAAGAGGCAGACACCCCTCCGACACCTGCGCCGAGCGAGGCGCCTGCGGACGCGGCAACGGCACCGGTTGAAGCGGAGCCCATGGGCGAGGCGATCGGGCACTTCCACCCGAAGGGCAAGGCGCCCTCGAGACATACGATCGCCTTCCTCGAAGAGGCCGGCAAGACGCTCCCCTTGAGCGACCGCCGGGACTTCGAGGAGCAAGAGAAAGGCTTCATCGCCGCGCCTGACTACAAGAAGATCATGGCGGACACCGGCAACGTCGCTTGGGACATGGAGCGCTACGATTGGCTCGTCGAGGGCGAGAATTTCGAGAGCATCCATCCTTCGACCGAGCGTCAATCGAAGCTGAACATGAACTACGGCCTCTACGAGGTGATTCCCGGGTTCTACCAGGTGCGCGGATTCGACCTCGCGAACATGACGTTCGTGAAGGGAAAGACTGGGTGGATCGTCTTCGATCCGCTCACGGCCGCGGAGACGGCCCGCGCGGCGAAGGCGCTCGTCGATGAGCACCTTGGTGAGCGACCCGTGGTGGCCGTCGTCTACTCTCATTCGCATGGAGACCACTGGGGCGGCGTACGCGGCATCGTCGACGAGGCGGACGTTCGGGCCGGCAAGGTGAAGATCATCGCGCCTCGGGGCTTCATGCAGTTCGCCGTTTCGGAAAACGTCTACGCCGGCAACGCCATGAATCGGCGGCTCTTCTACCAGTACGGCGTGCTCCTACCGGCGAGCCCGTTCGGCTACACCGGCCAAGGGCTCGGCCAAGGCGTTGCAGCAGGGAACACCGGCCTCATCACGCCGACGCGTGTGATCGAAAAGGACATCGAGGTCCTCACGGTCGACGGCGTGAAGATGGAGTTCAAGAACACGCCGGGAGCCGAGGCGCCGGCCCAAATCCAAACTTGGTTTCCGGAGCAAAAGGTTTTCTGGACCGGCGAAGACGTCACGGGCGTGTTTCACAACATCTACACCCTGCGCGGCGCACTGGTGCGCGATGCCCTCCTCTGGTCCAAGTACATCAATGAAGCGCTCTACCGATACGGCAAAGAGGCCGAGGTGATGATCGCGTCGCATCACTGGCCGCGTTGGGGCAACGAACGCGTGCAGGAAGTGCTACGGGGGCAGCGCGACCTCTACGCCAACATCAACAACCAGGTGCTTCACTTGGCAAACCAGGGTGTGACGATCAACCAGATCCACAACGTGTATCAAACGCCAAAGGGCATCGCCGAGCAGTGGTACAACCGCGGCTATCACGGCTCGCCCGAGCACAACAGCCGGGCGGTGATCAATCGCTATCTCGGATACTGGGACGCCAACCCGGTCACGTTGATCCCGCTTTCTCCGGCCGACTCGGCCCCGCTCTACGTGGAGATGATGGGCGGCGCCGAGAAGATCCTGAAAAAGGGCAAGGAGCTCCATGACCAAGGCAAGTACCGCCATGCCCAAGAGATCCTGAACAAGCTGGTCCAGGCGCAGCCCCAAAACCAAGAGGCGAAGGATCTGCTTGCCGACGTCTTCGAGCAGATCGGATACCAGCAGGAAAACACGGGGCTTCGCAACAGCTTCCTCGCGGGTGCGTTCGAGCTCCGATCCGGAGTTCCCTCCGGGACACCAGTGAAGTCCGCCGGCCCCGATGTCGTCCGCGCCATGTCGACCGAGCTCTTTCTCGACTTCCTCGGAATCAAGATGGACAGCCGAAAGGCCGAAGGCATGGAGTTCACGATCAACCTAGTGACGCCCGACAACGGCGAGCAGTTCGCGATCGAGCTGTCGAACGCCACGCTCACCAACATCAAGGGCTACCAGGCCGAGGATGCCGACCTCACCCTCACCATCGACCGAGCAGACCTCGAAAAGACGATGATGGGCGCGAAGCCGCTCGCGGCTCAAATCGCCGATGGCACCGCGAAGATCCGCGGTGACGCGTCGATTCTCGAGAAGCTCGGTTCGACCATGGTAGACTTCGACATCCGATTCGAGATCTTGCCTGGCACCAAGAGCGCCGCCGAGATCGAGGATCTCAATCCCTACGAGGTGGGACCGATCGACATTCACGGCGAGTAATGCCCTTTGGTCAGGGGAGGACGACACTGCGTGCAATACTTCACATCATTGGCGCTCGCCGTCTCGTTGGCCTCGTGTGCTCAGAAACCGGAGGCGCCCCAATTCCAAGCCACCGACCTTCCCCCCGACGTCGCGGGTAATACGTCGCCCACCGCGGCAACGGCGGCGCTGAACGCATCGGTCGGGGAGAGCCTGCCGCTCTCCGACCAGCAGGACTTCGAGGATGCGAAGCGGGGTTTGATCGCAAGCGATGAGGATCTCCGTGTCTCTACTTCGACAGGCAGGGAGATCTGGAGCATGCCGGCCTACGATTTCGTCGAGGGCGCTGCGCCAACGAGCGTGAACCCGAGCCTGTGGAGGCAAGCCCGCCTCAACAACATTCACGGGTTGTTCGAGGTCAACAAGGGCGTGTATCAGCTTCGCGGTTACGACCTCGCCAACATGTCTCTCATCGAAGGGGAAACCGGCTGGATCGTCGTCGATCCACTGACGGCCAAAGAGACCGCAGCGAAGGCGATGGCCTTCGCTCGGAAGCATTTGGGAGACAAGCCCGTGTCCGCGGTGATTTACACCCATAGTCACATCGACCATTTCGGGGGTGTGCTCGGCATCATTTCCCCGGAAGAGGTCGAGGAGCGAAACGTACCGATCATCGCACCGGAGTATTTCGTCGAAGAAGCGACCAGCGAAAACGTCGTCGCGGGTGTGGCGATGGGAAGGCGGTCGCTCTTCATGATGGGACCGCGCTTGCCGAAAGGCGAGCGGGGTCATGTGGACACGGGTCTCGGAAAGGGAGTCGCGTACGGCACGTTCGGGCTCATTGTTCCGAGCGAGATCGTCACCGAGACGGGCACGGAAATCACCATCGATGGCGTGAGATTCATCTTTCAGAACACGCCCGAATCAGAGGCTCCTTCGGAGATGACGTTTTACTTGCCAGACGCCAAGACGTTCTGCGGCGCGGAAATCGTATCCCACACCATGCACAACCTGTACACCCTTCGAGGAGCGAAGGTCCGCGATGCCATCAAGTGGAGCAATTACATCGATGAGGTCATCGAGCTCTTCCCTGATGTCGAGGTGTATTTTGGCAGCCATCATTGGCCCATCTGGGACCACGACCGCATCGTCGACTTCCTCGAAAAGCAGCGCGATACCTACAAGTACATCCATGATCAGACCCTCCGGCTCGCGTTGCATGGCGCGACGCCACGGGAAATCGCCGAGGAGCTCGAGCTGCCTGCGTCGCTTCGCACGTCATTTGCGAACCGCGGCTATTACGGCACGCTGAAGCACAACGCGAAGGCCGTATATCAATAC
>DATIUW010000113.1:0-7330 GCA_035466435.1 Polyangiales bacterium
GCTTCGTCATAGCATTCGAGATTGAACTCGAAGTTCAACCGCAAGCTCCGAGGATCCCAGTTCGCCGACCCGACCGCCGACCAATAGCCATCGATGACGAACAACTTGGAGTGATCGAAGGGCGGTGGTGTGAGCCAAAGACGAACGCCCTCACGCAAGACCTGGCGGTACTGACCCCACATGGCCCAGCGCACCACCGGGAGGTTTCCCTTCTCGGGTACGATGATGTCCACCTCGATTCCCCGCCGCGCGGCGAGGTGAAGCGCCTTCAACAACACGAGATCGGGCAAGAAGTAAGGCGTGACGATGTGTATCGAACGGCGCGCGGCTTCGATTGCTGCAAGAAAGACCCAGTGGAGCTTGTCGAGGTTCTGGTCGGGGCCATCGGTGATGCCGCGGGCCAAGACCAAGCCCTCGGGTCGAAGCTCCGGAAACCAGAGGCTGCCGCCGAGTCGCTCTCCCGTGGTAAAGGTCCAGTCCGAGGCGAACGTTTCTTGAAGCTGCGCGACGACCGGGCCGACGACCCGGAAATGAAGGTCCTTCGTCGGAAATCTCGGCTTCGACTCCAAGACCGAGCACTGCCGGACGTTCATGCCCCCGGTGAACCCGATGCGGCCGTCCACGACCAAGATCTTGCAGTGGTTTCGGAGGTTGAAGTGCGTGAACGATCGCGGCAGCAATGCAGGAAGGAACTTCGCCACGGGCACGCCTCGTTTCCTCAGCACGCGATCGATTCGGGGACGCGCATACCGTGTGCCGACGTCGTCGATCAGCACCCGAACCTCGACTCCACGCTCGCACGCCTCGGCGAGCGCATCGACGAACTCCGCGCCGATGCCCGTAGCCTCGAAGATGTAGCTCACGAACGAAATCGATTCTCTCGCTCCTCGGATGGCTTCCAGCATCGCGGGGTACGCCTCGTCGCCGTCGACCAATGGTTGCACTGCGTTGCCTACCAACAGCGGCCGCTGGGTGACGTTGCCGACGACCCGCGCCAGCTCGATGAGGCGGGCGCGGTCGCTTCCGAGCTCACGATCCAGATCGGCCGGAGACCTCGGCGCTTCGTCCAAGGGCACGCTGTAGCTGGTGGCGCCGGACTTGAGCACCTTGGCGCGCCGCTGGATTCGATTGATTCCGAGAAACAAATAGAGCGCAGCCCCCAGGAACGGAACCAACCAGATCAAACCGACCCACGCCGTGGCGGCGCGCGTATCGGACTTGTTCAAGATCACGTGCCAGGAGGCGATGATGGCGATCAACAGATCCAGCACCACGCCAACGCCGGGCGCAATGTCCTGCAGTTGCTGCCAGTCGAACGACATCGAGGCCCGCTGACGAGATTACGGCCTAACGCTCTGGCGGTCGACTTCGCAGCGGGCTACATTGGTCGAGGCGGGGCATGGCGGTTCAGTCTCTGGCTGACAGATTTGGGGTACATCTCTCGGCGGGCACGACGGTGTTTCGCCAAGGTGATCCGGGCGGTTCCATCTACGTCATCCGCGCGGGGCGCGTCCGCGTGGTGAAAGAGGCGCACGGACGTCGACGCATCGTATCGACGCTCGGCCCCGGCGACTTCTTCGGAGAGATGGCAGCGGTGACGGGAAAGCCTCGCTCTGCGACGGTAGAGGTCATCGAGGACGCAGACCTGCTCAGGGTGCCCGCCGAGAAGCTTCAAGAGATGGTGGTCGGTGCGGGTGAGGTCGCGATTCGACTCATTCGTCACCTTGCCGAGCGGCTGGAGAGCGCCAATCGCTTCATAGACGTGCTGCTCGAGGACGACGTGACGGCACGGGTCATCCTCGAGCTTCAGGACAGCTTGCAACGCAGCGAAGGGGCCGCGGCTCCCGACATCACGGCGACCGATCTGGCGCTCAAGCTCGGCACCGAAAAGAGCGAGGTACAGCCGGCCTTGCGCCGGCTCAGCCGCGTCGGAATCACAGAGGTGTCCGGTGGGTTCATCTTGGTCAAACAACCCGAGCGCCTCGGTGAGTTTCTCGATTTCATTCGCAGCTCGGGGAAGAAGTGATGCAGTTACGGGTCCTCGGTTGCCATGGAGGCGAAACGCCCAAGCATCGAACGTCGAGCTTTCTGGTCGGCGATTCCCTTGCGATCGACGCAGGCGCAATCACCAGCGCGCTTTCCCTCGATGAGCAAGAACGCATCCAGTCGGTGTTGGTCAGCCACCCGCACATGGATCACATTCGCGACTTGGCGACACTCGCGGACAATCGTTGCCAACAGGGGGGCGCGACGCTCGACATCGTAGGCATTCCCGCGACGATCGAAGCGCTCAGACGACATTTCTTCAACGACGTGATCTGGCCCGACTTCACGCGCATCGATGCAAAGGACGGTCCGACCGTTCGCTTCGTCGAGGTGCATCCGAATCAGCCGGCCGACGTGGACGGCTACGAGGTCGTCCCCGTGCTGGTCAATCACACCGTCGACACCTCGGCGTTCATCATTCGTCACAATGCGAGTAGCATCGTCTACGGTGGAGACACGGGCCCGACGGAAGAGCTTTGGCGTCAGGTCAACGCGCTCGACGACTTGCAAGCGCTGATGATGGAAGTGTCATTTCCGAACGACGAGGCCGAGCTTGCTCGCAAGTCGCTGCATCTGACGCCGGAAACGCTCGCAGGTGAGCTCGACAAGCTCCGGCACGCCGAGGAGCTTCCGATTCTCCTCTATCACATCAAGCCGACGTTCGAGGCACAGGTCCTCAAAGAGCTCGCAGAGCTACGCGGACGGAATCTCCAGATTCTGCGCCTCGACGACGAATTCCTGCTTTAGCCGGGTTACGGACTTGGCGTCGGCGGGTGTTGGGAGTATGTTCAGGGGGTGAGTGGCGTTGCTCCCAAAAGGGTTTCCCCTTTCGCAATGCGACTTGCCGCGGGCGGCAGTTGGGTAGATTGCCCCGCAATGGTGCGAACTCCAGAGGAGACTTGCTGCCGTGACTCGGCCCTCGATAACCGCGGGTCTAATCACCAAGGAACGCTCCACGCGGTCTGGGCATGGTGCTCAGAGACCCGAGAGCGCCGGCATCGCCGGGGGAGGAATGTGCGTATGGACACCAGTTGTAGAATCGGACTCTCACCGGAGGTGTGGGCGAGTTAGCCCTCAACGCAACTCCCTCCCTTGGTGGGAGTCCTGATCAACGAGGGCCGGCGCCAATTTTGGCGTCGGCCTTTGCTTTTCATTGGTTTCCTGCTTCGTCGTACTCGAGAATCTGCGTCTTGAAGAATCTCACGACCACGTAAAGCAGAAGCCCAAGCGGCCCCGCCATGAGCGTCGCGAGCAGGCAGGGGATGACCCACCAATGTGAGATTCCGCGACGCTCGGCGTCGCGCGCCTCCCACGCGCCGATGAAGAGGTCGAAGATCAAGTAATGGATCCATCCGGCCATCACCAAGTGAGGCGCCGTGAATCCAATCATCAATCCGTACAGCGTGCGAAGCTCCGTGCCTTCCGGAGGCGGTGCGTAGCCGAGCAGCATGTACCCGTAGATCGGCGCGAGGAGTAGAAGCACGACGGGTCCGTGCACCAAACGCTTCGTCCAGCTCCAACGCGGTGCGGCAATCAACAGAAGCCAGAAGGGGAGCACCGTGTAGTTCGCAGCTTTGAAGAGAGTTTCGAGCATGATCGCCCATCCTTCCGGCGCGCGCCCTTGCGCCGCCACCTTGACTCAATCAATTGAAACTAGATCCGTTGACACCAGCTCTTAGCGTCTTAGCTCCCGGAAAGGCAATGACCTCCATGTCGAAGCTTCCTTCTTTGCTCCAGTGCGGCTCGATCGCTGCAATCTTGGCTCTCGGCTGCGGCACCGATTCTTCGGATGGTGGGACGGAGCCCAAGGGTTGCGACTTCGCCAGTACCTACGAGGCGATTCAGCAGACGGTCTTCGAAGCCAAAGGCTGCACTGCAAGCGCCTGCCATGGTGAAACGGCGACGGGTGGGCTCGACCTCCGAGCGGGGGCTTCGTTCGATGCGCTCGTCCGGCAGCCGAGCACGGTGGACCCTTCCATCGAGCGTGTCTTTCCCGGCGACCAGGAGCGGAGCCTGCTCTACCGCAAGCTCGCCGCCGCGACCGAAGGCACCGATCTAGGTGCGCTCGGGCAGCCCATGCCGATCGACGTCGATCCGCTCGACGACGAGCAGCTCGACGCGATCCGCCTCTGGATCCGGGCGGGCGCGCCGTCCGATGGAATCGTCGGCGGGACGCTCGAAGCGTTGGGTTGCGAGGGAAGCTTCGAGCCGGACCCGAACAAGATCGATCCGCTTCCACCGCCTGCACCGGGCGAAGGAGCCCAGTTCTACGCGGGAGCTTGGGCGCTCGGCGGCGAGGCCGAGGACGAAGTCTGCTTCGCCACGTACTACGATTTCACCGACCTGGTTCCAGCCGAATACCAAGTCGACTGCGAGGAGTTCGGCCCCGGCCGCAAATGCTTTGCGTTCGGACGAAACGAGCTCGCGCAGGACGGCCAGTCGCACCACAGCATCATCGGTGTGTACACGCCCGAGTCGGACCCGAACGGCAGCGAGTGGGGGCCTTGGCAATGTCTCGGCGGTGAGCGAGACGGGCAGAGCTGCGACCCCACCGCGGCCGGCGAATGTGGGCCCCGCAGCCAATGCGCGACTCCCGCGGTGACCTCGGTGGCGTGCGTCGGGTATCCCTACGCGCCTCTTGCGTTCGGCCTCGGCGGCGGCCTCGGCGGCAGCGGAGACACGGTGGTGCAGCTTTCTGGGGCACAGGAGTCGACGTTCATCGACCTTCCTCCGCCCGGCGTGTATTCGCGGCTCCCGCTGCGCGGCTTCGTGTCGTGGAACAGCCATGGCTTCAACCTGACGAAGAAAGACACGACCATCGAGCAGTGGGTGAACCTCACCTTCGTGCCCGAGTCGGAGCGCGTGTGGCTGCGCCGCCAAATCTTCGAAGCCGGGAACATTTTTGCGATGACACCCGTCGCGCCGTTCAAGAAGCGCGAGGTCTGCATGACGTGGACGCTTCCGCAGCACGCACAGTTGCTCTCACTCAGCTCGCACATGCATCAGCGAGGCGAGCTCTTTCGAATCTGGCTTCCGCCGAACGAGCCTTGTCAGGGCACCGTTGGCTGCTCGCCTCCCGATGAAGCCGCTGATTACGCGAGCCGCCTCTACGATGATCCGCTCTACACGTATTACGATCCCCCGAACGGCTATTCGTCCCCGGTGGAAGCCGAACGGACGTTCAAGGCGTGCGCGGTCTACGACAACGGTGCGGACAATCCGCTCGAGGTGAAGCGGGAGTCCACCAAGCCAAACACGCCGGTGTGTGATTCGTTTCTCGCGCCGGCAGGGTGCGGCTGTGAGCCGGACGAGCGCGTGTGCCTCGGCGGCACCGCGGAGGGACAACGCTGCAACGGAGACGATTCGGTTTGCGGCGAGGGGGGTGCTTGCGACGCCTGCCCCCTTCTCGGCGGCGTCACGACCGACGACGAGATGTTCATCCCGCTCGGGTCCTATTACGTGGAGGCGCCCTAATCCTTAGGGAGCAAAAGAACCCGCTCCAGTGCGTCATTCTGAGCACAGCTCACATTTTTTTCTTGCACCGATAGCTTCATCAGAAACAATCCGGCCCTAGCTTAGATCCCCAAAGCCCGTTTGGAGTAATTCATGAAACTCGTTCAGTACGCGATTGCAGCGTCGGCTGCAGTGGTGATGGCCGCTTGCGGCACCGATGGCTCGAGCAGCACCGAGGTGAAGTGCGAAGCGGAGAGCACCTTTGCCCAAGTGCAACAGCAGATCTTCGAGGGATACGGATGCACCGCGTCGACCTGTCACGGAGAGTCTGCCCAAGGTGAGCTCGACCTCCGGGCCCCGAGCGCGTACGCGAGCCTCATCAACGTCGAGGCGCTGTCCGGTGACTACATGCGCGTGTTCCCCGGCGAGCAGGATCTGTCCTTGCTCTACCAGAAGGTCGCGGCCAAGACCGAGGGCTTTCAGCTCGCCACCCTGGAGAACCCGATCTCTGGCGGCGCCATGCCTACCAGCAACGAGAGCTTGAGCGAGAATGATCTCGCGCTGCTGAGGGCATGGATCCGTGCCGGCGCTCCCGAGACGGGCGTCGTGGAAGGCTCGCAACAGTACGCGAGCTGCGCCCTCGAGGGAGACGTGGCGCCCAACAAGATCCAGCCGCTACCCGCGCCGGCCGACGATGAAGGCGTGCAGTTCTACTCGGGTGCATGGGACGTCCCCGCCGAGCAGGAGGGCGAGGTCTGCTTCGTGAGCTACTACGACTACTCCGACCGCATTCCCGAGGATTTCGTGGTTCCTTGCGGCGACGCCCAGGGTGGGCCCGAGCGGGATTGCTTCGTCTACAACAGAGCCCTGCTTGCCCAAGACCCGCAGTCTCACCACAGCATCATCGAGTTCTACGTGCCGCCGGAGGAAAAGCCCGAGCAGTGGGATCCGATGCACTCGTCCTGGAAGGACTGGCAGTGCCTCGGCGGAGACAACGACGGCATGGCCTGCACGCCGGGCGGAAACGAGTGCGGCGAGCGAAGCCAGTGCACCACCGCGCCGCTCACGACGGTCGGTTGCATCGGGTATCAAAACGGTCCCCAGGAGCTCGGCACGATTTTCGGGTTCTTCGGCCGAGCGTCCTCACGGCAGAACATCGCGACCGCGCAAGAGTCGAGCTTTCGCGAAACCTATCCGCCAGACGTATACGCGGTGGCGCCCGTCCAGGGCTTCATCATCTGGGACAGCCATGCGTTCAATCTGACCAAGAGCGACACGACCATCGAGCAGTGGCTCAATCTGAGCTTCGCGCCGCCCGATCAGCTTCTCTACCAGCGGCGTCAGATCTTCGACGCGGACGACATCTTCGGCATGGGGCGCGTCGAAGCGTATCAATCGAAGGAAGCCTGCGGCAGCTTCACCATTCCGCAGTACGGCCGTCTTCTCACGCTGAGCTCGCACACGCACCGATTCGGGACGAACTTTCGGGTCTGGTACCCGCCAAACGAGGTGTGCGACAACGACGAGCCGGGCATGGAGTGCCAGCTTCCTGACGGGGACCCCGACTACGTGAGCTTCGATTACGCAGACCCCGTGTATCAGCGCTTTTCGGGTGATTCGATTCCATCGTTCGACAGTCCCGACCCCGAGGATCGCACCTTTGCGTTCTGTGCGGTTTGGGACAACGGCAAGAGCAATCCGTTGGACGTTCGCCGAAACTCGATCAAGCCCAATGCGGAAACGTGCGAGTTCGTCGCGAACTTCGCGCCTATCGCGAGCACGGCGGGTGTCGATATCTTCACCTGCGGCTGCGAGCCTGATCAGCGTTCTT
>DATIUW010000114.1:0-4347 GCA_035466435.1 Polyangiales bacterium
GCTCACGTACTTGCCTTTCATCGTCAAGGCCGTCACCGACGCGCTTCGGAGGCATCCCGTGCTCAACAGCGCGGTCGACGAGAGCGCCCACGAGATCGTCTACAAGAGGTACTACGACATCGGCGTGGCCACCGCGACCGAGGCAGGCCTCGTGGTTCCGGTCGTGCGCGGTGCCGACCGTCTCCGCCTGTTCGAGCTGGGAAGCGAAATCGCGCGTCTTGCGGACTCGGCGAGAAAGGGGACGCTCGCCCCCCAGGAGCTCCGCAACTCCACGTTCACCGTGACCTCGCTCGGCAAGCGAGGCGGGTTGCTTGCGACCCCGATCTTGAATCATCCGGAAGTGGCGATTCTCGGCGTACACCGCATCAAGGAGCGACCCGTGGTCCGCGACGGGCAGATCGTGGTCGGCAAGGTGATGCTGCTCTCGCTTTCGTTCGATCACCGGATCGTCGACGGACACGTAGGCGCGGCGTTCGCGTATGACGTCATCGATACGCTGGAAAACCCGGAGCGCCTCTTCTACGAGTACCTCTGATGGCCGCCCTTCGGCACAAGCTGTTACGCTGGTACGACCAAGCGGCCCGCGACCTGCCCTGGCGCCGGACGCGTGATCCATATGCCATCTGGGTCTCGGAGGTGATGCTCCAGCAGACGCGGGTGGAGACGGTCATTCCGTACTACGGCCGATTCTTGAAGCGGTTTCCGACTCCGGCTGCGCTCGCCGAAGCCGACGAGGACGCAGTGCTCTCGCTTTGGAGCGGGCTCGGCTACTATCGCCGAGCCCGTCTCTTGCATGCGGGGGCTCGCGAGGTGGTCGAACGCTACGGAGGACGGGTTCCGGAGAGGGCCGAGGATCGCCGGGCGCTTCCCGGCGTGGGAAGGTACACGGCGGGCGCAATCGGGAGCATCGCGTTCGACGAGCCGGAGCCGGTGGTCGACGGGAACGTCACCCGGGTGCTGGCGCGCCTATTTGGCATCGACACACCCGTGGGTGCCGCCAGCACGACCAAGCGCTTGTGGGACGAGGCGGCACGCCTGGTCCCTGGCGAGCGGCCGGGCGCCTTGAACCAGGCCCTCATGGAGCTCGGGGCCACGGTGTGCACCGCCCAACGCCCCCAGTGCGCAACCTGTCCGATCATGGCCGACTGCGTGGCGCATCGGCGTGGCCAGGTCGACGCCCTGCCGGTGCCCAGACCGCGCAAGACGCCGAGCGCGATCGCGCTGGTGGCCGTGGTGGCGACGCGCGGGCGGGGGCGCAACCGCGGGGTCTGGCTGGTTCGGAGCGAGGCGCCACTGTTCGGAGGGTTGTGGGGCGTGCCCATGGTGGAGCGCGATGGGTTCGGCGGTGATCCGCGCGCGGCCTTGCAAGAGGCGGGAATTTCGGCGCGGCTCGCTTCCGCGCCCGCCGCTCGGGTCGAGCACGTCCTCACGCATCGCCGTCTTCGGCTCGACGTGTTTCGGGCGACTGCGGCCCGCGCCGAAGAGTCGGAAACCCGGCGCTGCTTCACCGATACCGCCCTCGCGGAGGTGGGTGTCTCTACCTTGACGCGGAGGCTTCTCGCCGCAGCCTCGTCCAGCCGATACACTTCGTGACGTGGGGATTCTAGCGTATCGCGGCGTGTCGAAGCGTTTCGGATCGCGCGCGGCGCTCGAGGATGTGTCTCTCGAGGTGGCGCCCGGAGAGGTATTCGGGCTGCTCGGACCGAACGGGGCGGGGAAGACGACGCTGATCCGAGTCGGTCTCGACATCCTTCGCGCCGACGAGGGTGAGGTGCTCTTGTTTGGAGATCGACCGAGCCCCGAAGCGCTCGATCGGGTTTCGTATCTTCCAGAAGAGCGTGGCGTCTACCGGCGCGCCAAGGTGCGCGAGCTGCTCGAGTACCTCGGAGCCCTCAAGGGACTGAAGCGGGCGGAAGCCCGTGACGCCGCGGCGCATTGGCTCGAACGCGTCGGGCTCAGTCAGGTTGCCGAGCAGCGCGTGGAGAGCCTCTCGAAGGGGATGACGCAAAAGGTGCAAATCGCCGGTTGCCTGATGACCGAGCCGGAGCTCTGCATCTTGGACGAGCCGTTTTCCGGTCTCGACCCGGTGAACGTGGCGCTGGTGACCGAGCTGATCGAGGAACGTCGCATCCGGGGACGAACGACCGTCCTCTCCACGCACATGATGCATCAGGTCGAGGCACTCTGCGACCGGGTCGCGCTCGTGCACAAGGGCCGACTCGTGGTCTACGGCCATCTCGACGAGATCCGCCGACGCTACTCGCCTCACGAGGTCATCATCTGGACGACGATGGACCTCTTGGCGCTCGGCATGCAGGCCACTCAGCACAAGGCCGGGGGATGGCGCGTGGCGCTGCCACCTACCGCGACGCCGGCTGCATACCTCAGTGAGCTCGTACGGAGCGGCGTGCTGATCGAGCGCTACGAGCCGCTCGTCGCGCGCATGGACGAGATCTTCGTCAACCTGGTGACGGAGGGTCGCTGAGCGATGAGAACCCGACGCATCGGCGCCATTGCGCGATTCGAGCTGCTGTCGGTGGTCAAGCGCTGGTCGTACTTGATTGCGACGTTCGGGCTACCGCTGTTCTTGGCTGGCGTCTCTGGGACGGTCCTCGGTGTGCAGACTTATTTTTTGAGCCAACGCGCCGCGCAAAGCTCGGAGTTCGGCCTCATCGACCACGCCGGGGTGGTCGACCGCTCCGGCTTCTCGCCACGCGACGGTCAACAGGTGTGGAGCGCCAATGGAAGTGACGTCGTCCTCTACGACGACCGGGACCTCGCAAACCAGGATCTCGCGTCGGGGCGTCTTCGCGCTCTCTACATCGTTCAGGAAGACTATCTGCACAGTGGCGAGGTTCGGGCCATTCAGTCGGAAAAGACTCCGCTTTTGAGCATGAGAGGAACGACCATCGAGCCGATGCTTCGCTCGCTCTTGCGCAAGTCGCTGCTGGAGGGACGCCTCGAAGCAGACGTGCAAGAGCGTGTTCTGACGCCGGCGCATTTCGTACGCGCGCGACTCGGCCCCGACGGTGACCAGACGACCGACTTGAACGAGGCGCTCGACCTTCTGGTCCGAACGACGATACCCCTCTTTCTCGGGATCTTGCTGCTCACCGCACTGTTGAGCGCTTCTGGTTACCTCGTGCAGACGGTTGCAACGGACAAGGAAAGCAAGATCGTCGAAGTGCTGCTCTCGTCCGTATCTCCCGAGGAGATTCTCGCGGGGAAGCTTCTCGGGCTCGGAGCCGCGGGTCTCGTCCAGTTCGCCGTGTGGTCGTCGATGGTGGTGCTCGTGGCGATCACCGCATCCACCGCGCTTGCATCCGTGGTCGCGGTCCCTTGGCAGGCGATTTCGGTCGCCCCCGTGCTGTTCGTGCTCGGCTACCTGTTTCTCGGAAGCTTGATGCTCGCCACGGCCGCGCTCGGGGCCAACGCGGCCGAGAGCCAGAAGCTGACCATGGGCTGGGCCTTGCTCGCGATCGTGCCCCTGATGGTGCTCGTGGTCTTGCTCGAAGAGCCTCACGGCACGGCGGGACAGGTATTGACTTGGATCCCATTCACCTCGCCCTTGACGGTCATCATCCGCCTCGCCGTGGATCCATCCGGCATAGCCTGGTGGGAGGTAGCTGGGGCGATCGCGGTTTTGCTGGTGTCGACGTGGTTGTCGATTCGGATCGGCGCGCGCCTGTTCCGCGTCGGCTTCCTACTCACCGGCTCCCGCCCCTCCCTCGCCGAGCTCTGGCGCCAAGCGAAATGACCTTGCCGGCGTAAGGACGGGCTCGGAAAAACACGACACGAGGTTCCACGGAACGGGGCGGTTTGCATAGGTGGCCGGAAGGGCTGGAAGCCTGAGGCCACGCAAACCGCCCCTCGGGCGGCGTGCCAATCGGAGCTGGTTGCATGCATGCCGATTGGCACTTCGCACGTCCGCTCCACCTCATGTCGCGTTTTTCCGAGCCCTCCATACGTCGACTTGTACGTAGGAGGACGGGGCGGGATGGGCAGCACAGCGAGGCGAGCACGCCCGTCGCGACCCGTCCTCCGGGGATCGAGTTTCGGGTGCTGGTGCCGCTGACCCTGCCGCTGACCCTGCCGCTGCCGCTGACACTGACACTGACACTGACACTGACCTGCGGGGGTCCGCGGCCCGTGTGCGCTGACGGGGATCTGGATGTCGGCTTACTCGACCGGATCCGGCATTGGAAGCGCGGTGGCTTCGAGGAGCTTGCCGGTCGTGGGCTCCGCGGCCGAGTAGAACTCGACGCGCATCGCCGTGAAGTCGATCAGCGTGAACGTTTGCTCGTTTTCGCGGTAGATCGTCCCGGCGTTGATCACGGTGAGACCGGG
>DATIUW010000115.1:0-10496 GCA_035466435.1 Polyangiales bacterium
CGTGCTCTACGTGAATGCAGCCGAGGTCCCGAGACACCGGACCCTCGACGGCGGCAAGAGACGCCACCACGTCAAGCTCACGGTCACGGAAACGACGGCGGCGGCGGCGGACGTCTGGGTGTAAGCAGCGAACGGGCCGTCCGTCCACGAGGCTTCGCCTACTCGGACCTCGGGTCGCGGGCCTCGAATCTCGACTCTCCGTCCTCGATCCTCTGGCCTCGATCCTCAAACCCCGAAGCTCGGGGATCGCTGGCCCTGACGCTGCCGCCGTCGCTGTCACGGAAGCTGACGCTGGATCGAGGTCCGGGGATCGAGAGCCGAGACCCGGGGCCCGTGTGGGCCTGTCGCTGTCACTGCCCCTGTAGCTGTCCCTGACACTGATCCGCCGGGTCTCGGGGCCTCACCGCAGCTTCGTTTTGGCCCTTGCCAGTTGCAGCACCCTCTTGAAGTGGGGCTTTCCGACGGGCTGGACCGAGAGGCGGGAGCCTTTTTGCGTGACTCTCATGCCCTCGAGCTTCGGGTCGTCTTTGAGGGCCTGGAGGGAGACCAGCTCCGGGAACTTTTCGACGAATTCGACCTCGACCATCCACCATCGGGGCGACTCTTTGCTGGACTTCGGGTCGTAGTACTCGCTGTTCTCGTCGAACTGGGTGTGGTCGGGATAGGCCGCCCGGCATACCCGGCATAGGCCTGCTGCGCCGGGCGGCTTGGCGTTCGAGTGATAGAAGATCGCGAGGTCGCCGACGGCCATCTCGCGCATGTAGTTGCGCGCTTGGTAGTTCCGGACACCGTCCCAAGCCTGCGAGCGGTCGCGCTTCAAGTCGTCGATCGAGTAAACGTCCGGCTCGCTCTTCATGAGCCATAGCTTCATCGCTCGCTTCGGCATTCGGCGACTATGCCACGAAACCGAGGCGCCCTTCGACGCAGATTTGACCCCGATGGCGCACTCGTTCGATCATGGCCGAGCTTTGCTTTCGAACCTCTCGAAGGGAATGGTGGCGGGTCTGCCGCCCCTGGTCCTCTACGTCTGCACGGCGTCGGGCTACGCCCATTGGTTCGATAGCGGCGAGTTCGTCGCGGTGGCAGCGGATTTCGGCGTTTCGCACCCTCCGGGTCAGCCCCTTGCAAGCGTCGTGCTCGGAGCGGCCAACTTGCTCCCGATCGGCGCGCTTTCGTTTCGTGTGGCCGTGATCTGCGCACTGCTCGGCGCCATCGCGACCGTTGCGTTGTGCTTTGCGCTCGAGCACACGCTTCGCGCGGGAAACGTCGTGCGGGACAATCTCCGCTACCCCCTTGCGCTCGGCGCAGCCTGGTGGGTCGCGGGAAGTCAGGCGTGGTGGTTTCAGGCGGTCCGCCCCGAGGTGTACGCCCTACAGGCTGCGCTGCTGTGCATCGCCATCGAGCGTCTGCTTCGAGCTTGCCGATCCGGTCCCGAAGCAGACGTGCGGCCCCTCTATCAATCCGCGATCGCGCTCGGACTGGCCCTCGCCAATCATCACTATCTCGCTGCGCTCTTGGTCTTGCCGTCGGTCTGGCTGCTCGTGGGAATCTGGCGGCATTCCGGCTGGCGACCTTTCGCTTGGTCGGCGGCGTTCGTCGGCGCCGGCCTGCTAACCTATGCCTACCTGCCTCTTCGCGCCTCCGCAGAGCCGTTCTTGAACCTGGGAGATCCCTCGACGCCCGGGCGCTTCTTCTGGGTCGTCACGGCGCAAGCGTTCCAGAAGAGCATCTCGCCGGCAGCACCCGCTCCCTTCGGCGAGCGGCTCGCAGACGTGCTGCTCGTGACCGCGCAGGACCTCCACGTTGCGATGTTGGCGGTCGCGTTGCTCGGCGCGTATTTCATGATGCGCGTTCGTTCCGCACGAAAGTACGCGCTTTTTTGGATCTCATCGTGGGTGATCTACGCCTTCGGGCGCGCGGCGATCGGCTTCATCCACGGTAACCCGGACGCCGTCGCGTATTTCATGCTGTCCTACGCATCTTTGGCCGCGTTCGCTGCGTTTGCGTTCGGAGTCTTGCTGTCCGCCTTGGCGGAAGCCACGCCCAAGACACCCCGCCTGGCTCCGTCGCTCGCCGCCGCGCTCGCAGTCGCGGCCTCCTTGCAGGCAGTGCGTTCGTGGGATGCGTCCTCCTTGGCCGGGTTCATCGACACCGACGTCTTCGACGACGGCTTGCGACGTTCGCTGCCACCGCAGGCCGTCGTGCTGGCCCACAACCCGCAGACGATCTTTCGCTACTGGGGAGGCGAGGCGGAAGAGCTCAATCGACCCGATGTGACCCTGATCCCGCTTCCGCTCCTGACGTACCCGAAGCTGGTCGACCGGCTGGTCACTGCCGAGCCCGAGCTCGCCCCACTGCTCCGGAGCTATGTTCTAGAAGGATCGCTGAGCGCCACCGAGCTGCAGAGCCTGGCCACGCTGCGCCCGGTCTACGTCGAGATGGACGTGCGCGTCGAGCCGGCGTTGATGGACTTGCTCGTCCCGGATCATCTCTACCATCGGGTGCTCACGGCAGACGCGAGTGCGCTCGACGAGGTCGCTGCGATCCGCGCGCACGCCCTGCTTTGGGCGGACATCTATCAGCGCGTCGGTCGGCCCATCGAGCCACACACCCAGACACAAATGCTATGGCGCCACTACGCAGATTCGCTTTATTTCGGGGCAATTGGCGCCACCGATGCCGCGCTGCGCACCGTGGACGCGGGACTGGCACTGAACCCCCATGCTCGCGAGCTCTTGATGATGCGCGACGCGCTGAAGCAAGCCGAGCCCGGGGCGCGACTCGACATCAGTCGTTTCGTCGTCCGTTGAGCAGAGCGCTAGCGTGCGCGACGCTCGGCCCGGCGAGCACGGCGATACACTTCGTAGAGACTCTGTCGCACCTGTGGGGGCACGCTTTGCCGCAAGTCGATTCGCCAAGCGCCTTCTTGCTTCACGAGCACGATGGGTTGGATCTCGGCAGAGCTCGGCGCGACTCGGATCTGGGCGGTGTCCTCGTCGATTTCGATCTTCAGCTCGTCCTTGGCCGCTACGAGCTGGCCGAAGACGAATCCTCCGAGCGCATGGTCGTGCTCGCCTTGCCAGTCCGAGAAGCAGCTCCGGAACAGGCTGGCATCGCGTAGATCGAAACGCTCTCGCGCTGCCAGGCGCCGGCGCGCCTCCTCTTGCGAGATGTCTCTCACCCCGTACGCGGAAAAGAGCGAATCGACGGTGGCGCGGGGCGATTCGAAGCCCGTCGGCGTCTGGTCCCGCTGACAGGATGCCAGGGCCAAGATCGCGCAAATGGCAGGGGTTGTGAAGCGCACAGCTCTGTTATTGCTTCGTTTTCTCGGCGTGTCGAACTATTGACGCGAGTCGCCGCGTGCTTAATTTGCGCGCGAAATGAGACTCGACCGACTCACTACGAAGACCCGCGAAGCCCTGGTTGCGGCCCAGCAAAACGCGAGTGATCGCGGCAACCCCGAGCTGTACCCAGAGCACCTGATGCTCGAGCTCCTCGGCCAAGCCGAAGGCCTGGCGCCGGCGATCATCGAAAAGGCGGGCGCCAATCTTCAAGGTCTCATCCGGGCGATGGGCGCGGTACTCGACCGCATGCCCAAGGTGGCTGGGGGCGCGGAGCCCGGGCTGTCGTCTCGTTTGCGTGACCTTCTGAACGACGCCTGGAAGGAAACCGAAGCGTTGAAGGACGAGTACACGTCCGCCGAGCACGTGTTGCTCGCAGCCTACAGCGACGCGCAGCTGAAGAAGGCGCTCGAAGCACAAGGGGTGACTCGCTCGAAGCTTCTCGAGGCCGTCCAGCAGGTACGCGGAAGCCAGCGCGTGACCGATCCGGATCCGGAAGGGAAGTTCCAGGCCCTCGAGAAATACACCCGCGATCTGACCGAAGCCGCACGGCAAGGAAAGACGGATCCGGTGATCGGGCGGGACGAGGAGATCCGGCGAGTGATGCAGGTCCTTTCGCGCCGGACCAAGAACAACCCGGTATTGATCGGTGAGCCCGGTGTCGGAAAGACGGCGATCGCCGAGGGCATCGCGCACCGCATCGTCCAGGGAGACGTGCCCGAAGGACTGAAGAACAAGAAGCTTCTCGCGCTCGATCTCGGTGCGATGGTGGCGGGCTCGAAGTATCGGGGCGAGTTCGAGGAACGCCTGAAGGCCGTTCTGAACGAGATGGAATCCGCCAAGGGCGAGATCATTCTCTTCATCGACGAGCTACACACCTTGGTCGGAGCCGGCGCTGCAGAGGGCTCGATGGACGCCAGCAACATGCTCAAGCCGGCCTTGGCGCGTGGGGAGCTGCGCTGCATCGGCGCGACGACGCTCGACGAGTACCGCAAGCACATCGAAAAGGACGCGGCCCTTGCGCGGCGTTTTCAACCCGTATTCGCGGGAGAGCCGTCGGTGAACGACACCATCGGCATCCTGCGAGGCTTGAAGGAACGCTACGAGATCCACCACGGCATTCGCATTCAGGATTCGGCCATCGTGGCAGCGGCGATGCTGAGCCACCGCTACATCACGGACCGGTTCTTGCCCGACAAAGCGATCGATCTCGTCGACGAGGCGGCATCGCGCTTGAAGATGGAGATCGACTCGCTTCCGGCTCCGATCGACACGGTGGAGCGCAAAGTGACCCAGCTCGAGATCGAGCGCGAAGCGCTCAAAAAGGAAAAGGACGAGGCGAGCAAGAAGCGCCTGGCAGACCTGGAAAAGGAGCTTTCGGACCTTCGAGAGCAGCGCGTCGCCATGCGCGCGCAGTGGCTCCGCGAAAAGGAGCTGATCACCGAGATTCGGGAGAAGAAGGAGCTCGTCGAGAGCTTGCGGCTCGACCTCGAGCGGGCCGAACGCACGACCGACTACGAGAAAGCCGCGCGGCTGCAATATGGCGAAATTCCGGCTGCCGAGACGGCCGTGGCGGAGGCGCAAAAGAAGCTCGCCGAGGTGCAGTCCCAGGCTTCCTTCCTGAAGGAAGAAGTCACCGACGAAGACATCGCCGAGGTGGTGTCGAAGTGGACCGGCATTCCCGTGAGCAAGATGCTCGAGGGCGAAAAGGAGAAGCTCCTTCACATGGAGGATCGGCTCCGGGAGCGCGTCATCGGCCAAGACGAGGCGGTCATCGCCGTATCGAACGCCGTCCGGCGCTCGCGAGCCGGCTTGAGTGAGCCCAATCGACCCATCGGATCGTTCCTCTTTCTCGGACCGACCGGCGTCGGAAAAACCGAGCTCGCCCGCGCGCTAGCCGAGTTCTTGTTCGACGACGACAAGGCCATGATCCGCCTCGACATGAGCGAATACATGGAGAAGCACGCCGTCGCACGGCTCATCGGCGCGCCGCCTGGATACGTCGGTTACGAGGAGGGCGGTCAACTGACCGAGCCGATTCGCCGCCGGCCGTACTCGGTCGTTCTTTTCGACGAGGTGGAGAAGGCGCATCCGGACGTGTGGAACGTGCTCCTGCAGGTTCTCGACGACGGCCGCTTGACCGACGGCCAGGGCCGCACGGTCGACTTCAAGAACGTCGTGATCATTCTGACCTCCAACGTCGGCTCCCATCACATCATGGCACTCGACGACGACGAGATGATCCGAAAGTCCGTGATGGAAGACCTGCGTGACGCCTTCCGGCCGGAGTTCTTGAACCGGCTCGACGAAACCATCATCTTCCACCGGCTCGACCGCGCACAGCTTCGCCAAATCGTCGACGTACAGCTCCGCAACTTCGAGCAGCGGCTGGCAGACCGCGAGCTCCGCTTGGAGATCTCCGAAGCAGCCAAGGACTTCCTCGCAAACGTCGGCTACGACCCGACGTATGGGGCGCGGCCCCTCAAACGCGCCATCCAGCGCTACCTGGAAAACGGCCTGGCGGAGGACATCCTCGCTGGCCGCTTCACGGCCGGGGACACGATCCGCGTGGACGTGGGCGAGGGCAAGCTGGTGTTCGAGCAGGCGGCCGGCGCCCAGGAGGGGCCCGAAGCCCGCTTCAGCGCCTGATAACGGCGTGATCGTGAGGACTTGGCCCGCGAGCATGCCCCCGATTCGGGCCTCCTTGCGTCCTCCGGCACACTGTGTAAGCCTCCGGCCCTTCTTGGAAGGGAGCGCAATCGTTCATGGTCGAGACCGTACAGTGTAAGCCAATCGAAGTTCACGTCGGCGAGCGTGGGCTCGAACGCGCGGTCAAGCACCTGAAGCGCAAGATGGCGACCGAGGGCATCCTTCGCGAGCTCAAGCGGCGGCGTCATTACATGAAGCCCTCCATCAAGAAGCGAAAGAAGGCGGCAGAAGCCGCACGGCGTCGACGCAAGCGCGTCCGCCAGATGACCGAGCGCTCGTTCTGAGCGAAGGCCTCCGAGTCAGCTCGGGGGCTTTTTCGTTTGTGGCTCGAAGCGAAGGCCCGGGCTCCACGCGAATCGGCGGCCCGTTTGCGTCTCGAGGAAGCGCGCCAGCCGGTGGAAATCACTTCCAGGCTCGATCAAGCGCACCTCCGTCTGCAAACTCTGCGGATTGATCAGCTTCGAGAACTCCACGTACTGTAGCTGCAGTTGCCCGGTGACGCTGACCATGTGGCCGTCCAACTGCTCCTCGACCAGGGCGCGGAAGGCGCCGATACCGAGCTGGCTTCCGAGCATCACGTCGAACGCATGCGGGGGCGCGCATCGGGACTCGTACCCGAGCTGGATGTGACGGACTTTCTTGCGCCGCCCCGTGCGCTCCTCGTAGCGGATTTGCACTCGGTCCGCGACGACCTTGGCGAGGTCGAAGGCGCTCAGCCGGAGATGGCCGTGCTCGTCCCTCGGCATCCCGTCGACCGCGTTTTCTGGAAGAAGCTCGGCGAGTCCCTCGGCTAAGACGACCGTTCCATAATACTGTTGGCGCTTTTCGCGCTCGAGGATCAGGTCGACGATGCGATCGACGAGCGCGGTCATCGAGAGCCGATACTCGACCTCGTCTTCGCCGGTGACCGGATCGAGCCTTCTTTCTGCGACCGCCAGCTCATCGTGCACGTCCTCGGTGGAGACGACCATGCTGGCCTCGCCGGCAATCGCGACACCATACGAAAGCCAGCCTGCCTTGCGTCCCATCGTCTCGACGATGAAGTAGCTGCTCGTCGCGATGCAGTCGGCGCGCAGATTCAAGAGCTCCTTGGCCATGACGTCGACCGCGGTGAAGAACCCGAAAGTGAAGTCGATTCCGCGGTAGTCGTTGTCGATCGTCTTCGGCAGGTGGACGATTCGAAAGCGATTGTCTTCGGAGACGTGATGTCGTTGGTACTCGTAGAGGAAGTTGGCAGTCTTGAGTGTGTCGTCGCCACCGATCGAAATCAGCGCATCCACGTCGAGATCCCGCAGGGCGTGATGAATTCTGGCGAGCCGCTCCGTCTTCTGGGGATCGAGCAAGTCGGAGGGACGCTCTACGCTACCGCCAGGATTCACACGCGCCGTTCCGATGATGATGCCGCGAGTGTTTCGTATTCCACGAATGTCTGCAGGCGTCAGCACGCGGTATTGCTCGGATTCGATCATGGGGCGGGCGACCGGGTCGTATTCTTGAAGGTTGGTGTATCCGTGAAAGATCCCGAGAACCTCGGCACCGGCCTCCAAGAACGAGGTCGCTGCCGCCGCAATCACTGCGTTCGCCGCAGGCGCCGGACCGCCCGAGAAAACGATCGCAACTCGTTTCAATGCTTTGGCCACGCCGAACTGTAAGCTCGAGGGCGCCGGATTGCCATCCGCTCCGGTAGGCGCTCTACTCGGTGCCGTCGTCATGGGCATCGACCCGAACAGCTTGGGTTACGAGACCCCACCGATGGAGTTTGCCTACACCTGGCGCGACACCGTCTTGTACGCACTCGGGGTCGGGGCGTCTCCGGACACGGAGCTCGATTATCTGTACGAGGGCCGCGGCCCCAAAGTCTTGCCGACGTTTTGCACGATTCCGACGTTCGCGGCCTTCGATGGGCTCGTCGATCGGATCGGGTGCGACCGGCTCGGCATGGTGCACCACAGCCAACGCGTCGACTTGTACAAGTCGCTTCGCCCGAACGCGCGGCTGCAGATCGTGGGACGCGTCGCGGGCCTCTACGACTTGAGACGGATCGCGATGTCGGTCTTCGTGATCGAGGCGTACGACGAAGAGGGCGACCGCATCATTCGGGGCGAGGTCACCTTGGTCCTTCGGAACGACGGAGGCTTCGGCGGTGAGCGGCCGCCCCGAAGCGAGCGCGTCGAGATCCCAGACCGTGAGCCCGACTTCGAGACGCAAGAGCACATCCCCGCCTCGCAGGCCCTGCTCTATCGCTTGAACGGTGACTACAATCCTTTGCACGCAGATCCGGACTTTGCGGCGCGGGCCGGGTTCGGCGAGCCTCTGCTCCACGGCCTGTGCACCTTCGGATACGCAGGACGTGCCGTTTTGCGAGGGCGCTGCGGGGGGGAGCCTTCGGCCCTGGCCACGCTTCGCGGACAGTTCAGCAGCCCCGTGTACCCGGGCGATACCTTGGTGGTGCGCGGCTGGAACGAAGGACCCCGCGTCGTCCTGGCGGTGACGACCAAAGAGCGGCCCGGCGAGCTGTGCATGAGCAACGCGTACGCCGTGGTGCGCTGAAGCGCCGCATCGATTTCGTCTTGCCGAGGCAACGATCGCTTCCCAGGGTTGTATGGTGACGTCTCGGTCGTTCCCATGGCGCTTGGTGCTGCTCGCAGCGGTGGCCGCGTTCGGGTGCACGACGACGGCGCCGGCCGCTACGGAGGCGCCGCCGCCCCCGGTCCATGCCGTCACGATCGAAGCGGAGACCGTGCGGCCCATCTCGACGGCCACGGCCGAGATTTTGGCGAATCGGGAAGCCAACCTGCGGGCCGAAACCGCGGGCCGCGTCGTCGACGTGCTGATCGAAGCGGGCGACCGCGTCGAGGTGGGACAGGTGCTCGTGCGTCTCGACGTAGGTCGTCCTGCCTCTGCAGCACAAGCGGCCCGCGCGGCCGTCGCGCAGAGCGAGGCCCGGCTCCATCAGGCCGAGCGGGAGCTCGCCCGCACGAAGCAGCTCGTACAGACCGGTGGTCTCCCCGAGCAGAGGCTCGATGATGCACGAGACGCCGTCCGCCTGGCGCAGGCTGCGAGGGATGCAGCGAAGGCCGAGGCACAGCTCGCTCGGCATGGGCTCACCGAGGCCGTCGTGCGTGCGCCGTTCAGCGGTACGGTCGTCGAACGAACCGTGGAGCTCGGCGAGTATCTCGCGCCTGGAAGCCCGCTGCTCACGTTGGCCGACACGAGTCTGCTCAAGGCGCGCGTCTTGCTCGACCCGCGTGAGGCCATCGACGTATCTGTCGGCGCAGAAGCCCTGATCTCGGTCTACGCGCGCCCGGACGAGACCTTTCGCGGCAAGGTCGTTCGGGTCGGTGAGGTCATCGATCCTCAGACGCGCCGCCTTCCGGTGGAGGTCGAGATCGAGGATGAAGGAGGAAGGCTTCGTCCCGGCTTGGTGGGGAGCTTTTCCGTGGAGACGGGGCCGCCGAGGCCGGTGGTCCGCGTTCCGCTCGACGGGATCTTCGAGCGCTTCGGCAGCCAGCACGTCTACGTGATCGAGAACGAAGTCGCGCATCGCCGGGTCGTCGAGCTCGGCGCCGTCCGCGCTGGATTTGCCGAGGTCGAAGCCGGCCTCGCCCCCGGTGAAAAAGTGGTGTCGAAGGGTGTGACCCGGGTGGTCGATGGGTCGAAGGTCAAGGTAGTGCCCGACGACTCGACCACCGCCTCGTCGACGGAACCAGGCGACGAGCGATGAGCATTCCCGGATTTGCCGTTCGTCAGCCCGTCCTCGTCAACCTCGTGGCGATTTCGACGGTCGTCATCGGCGCGTTCGTGATGAGCGTGATGCACCGGGAATCGCTCCCCACGATGCCCACCGGTTGGGGCACCGTGACCACGGTCTACACGGGGGCCTCTCCCGAAGAGATCGAGCAACTCATCACGATCCCCGTCGAAAACGCCGTCGGCGACGTCGACCAGATCGACGAGATCTGGAGCTCTTCCAAAGAAGGCGTGTCCTACGTGACCTTCAAGTTCGACGCAGAGGTCGAGGACATGACCAGCGCGATCATGGAGGTTTCCAACGAGGTCAACCGGATCGCCGACCTGCCAGTCGACGCGGAGAGACCGATTGTCCGCGAGGTGAAAGTCGATTTCCCGACGATTGCCGTCTCGGTGCGCGGAGAGGTTCCGGAAGTCCTGCTCCGACAGGTGGGCAAGGACCTGGCCGATCGAATCGAGCGCATCCCCGGAGTTTCGGGGACCTGGCGAAACGGCATTCGGGACCGTGAATTCCGGGTCGACGTCGATCCCGATCGGCTCGCGGCCTACCAACTTCCCCTCACCGCGGTGACCGAAGCGCTGCGCCTTCGCGCGGTGAACGTCCCCGCCGGAACGACCAAAGGCGAAGGGGATGCACGGCTCGTGCGCGGCATGACTCGCGTCGACGACGTCGAGGAGCTCGGCGAGGTCGTGATC
>DATIUW010000116.1:0-3320 GCA_035466435.1 Polyangiales bacterium
GCCACCGCCCCGTCGCCGGCATCGAACAGGAGAAACTGCCCATTGACGAAGACCGCCGTGCAGGACTGTGCGCGGGCTCGTGGAGGCACGGGCGATCCCGTCCCGCAGGTGACGACGGTGATGGTTTCGGTGTCGAGAAGCTCGGTGCGTGCTTGGGCGGCCGCTTCTTGGGTCGCTCCAATCTGCGCCTCGATGGCAGATGAGATCGGTGATGGCGGGCTCGCGCATTCGGCCGGGGGCGCCGGTGGCGTTTCGCCGAGCGGCAGCGAACCCTCGTCCGAGCCGCTGGAGCCGTCACAGGACACTGCTAGAGAGCTTGCGCAATACGTGAGAATCAGTGCCAATCGAGCGAAATGAGAGACCCGGGTGTTCGTGATTTTCATGGCGTCGATCATGATTTCTCCGCTTGTCTGGCGTCATTAAAGGACTCGAGCACGGGGATTGGACACAAAGTCGAGGAAATTTACGAATTCTCGCACCGACAGGTATTTGGTGCACCTCTCTACTTTCATTAGTCTGTGTAACGAGCGGGCGCTTGCCCGGTCGAGTTGGGGAACCAGGGAACGAGCCGTGCTAGCGAAAACACGTCTTGCGATGCTTTTTTTCGTCGCATCGTGCGCGTCGGCACCACGCGGGCCGACCACGGTGGAGGACGACAGCTGGATTCCTGCGACCACGGACGCATCGGAGCAATTGTCCGAAAGCGTGGTCAGGTTTTCGACCACGGTCGCTCAGGTGTTGAACGACGACCTCGAAAAGCCCCCTCCGAGCAACAGCTATAGTCACCAGAGGCTGCTAGGGCCGAGAAAGCGGTTGGGTGAGCCGCACGTTCATCTGGAGCTGACCGACACGCACGCGGCGCTCGCGTCGACCGACTGCTCCGGGTGGCTCAGCTTCGTGCTCAACACGGTCTCACCCCTCCATGAAGCCGTCTTGCAGGCGCAGCGCCGGTGGGAAGAGCACAATCGCGCCTACTCGGAGGGCTTCGCGTTGCGGGAGGGCCGCAGACCGTGGTCGCGAGCGTTCGTGGTGACGCATTACCTGCGGAGCGACCACGCAAAGGACACCGGTTTCGAGCCGGTGACGAACTTCGAGGACCTACAGCCGGGCGACATCGGCGCCTACGCCATGGGGCGCTACGCCAAGCCGACCGATGAGAGCCGTCCCACGCCCAGGGATACGGGACACGTCTTCATCGTGGTGGGCCGGCCGACCGTGATCGATCCCTCGACCAAAGACTACGACGGTCGCGGAACGCTTCAGGAAGAGGTGGCCAAAGTCATCGCTGTACCGGTCGTCGATTCGAGCGCGACCATCCACTTCGACCCCGATTCGAGGAAAAACGAAGAAGGGCGCTATTCCCTGCCGAAGTTTCGCCCTCATTTCCGTGCAAAGGCGGGCGGTGTGGGCACCGGCACCATTTGGTTTGCCCTGAGCGAAGAGGGGCACGTCTTGCAGCGGCGTATCGGTCCTCATCAGAGATATCGCCCGGTGTTGGCTCGCGCTGCCCGTCTGCGCGGTCACATCTCTCTCGACGAGACGGTTCTAGATGATGGAGGCGCCCTGTTGGTCCGTGTCTTCGATCACTCCGTGCCCGAGTTGGATGGCGTCCCTTATGGCGATTTGCCCATCCATCTGAGCGGGAAGGGCGGCCTTCGTCTCGCGAGCGGACGGCTCGTTCTCAAGGGTCACAACGATTTTTCAGGAGGCGTCACGGTGGAGTCCGCGGATCTGATCGTGGCGTCGCCAACTGCGTTGGGCGTCGGCAACGTGGTGGTTCGCGGGGGATCGGTGACGCTTCAAGAGCCCGGCATCGCCAGTTCCGCGACGCTCAGTGTCGCGGAGGACCTGCCCGACGGGTCCCTTCGTCTCGATTTCGAGGGACGCAACGTCGTGCGTGCGCTGCAAATCGGGGACACGATGCATCGCTGTGGGACATGGGGAGGACCCGAGTCCGGAGCGATGTTCGTCGATCCGGTGTTCTCGGGACCAGGTGTCCTCGAGCTTTCCGCCAAGCCTCTCACGGCCTGCGCGGAGGCCCGCGAAGAATCCTTGGGCCGACGTTCGAGGAGACGTGGCTCGTCCGAGCTACACGCCAGTCAGCCTTGAGCGTGTCCGCCGCGAATCGAGCGCACGCGTCTACCCTCATCGGACGCGTTCAATCCACTCGATGTCGCTGATGCGGCCGTACATCAAGCCGGCATCCTCCGACGGCGATGTCACCTCGAGGCGGAACGTGTCCGGGTCGCGCGTCGCGTCTCCTGGCGTCGAGAGGGGGATGCCCTCGTACACGACCGGGTCGTCGACGAGCTTGACCCGGTATGGCTCGCCCTTTCGAGCATTCTGTACCAACGTTTCCATGATTCTCGAAGACTCGATTCGCTTGCTCATCGGGCGACCTGCGTTTTCGACCCTTGTCCTCGACAATCGCGTCGGGTCATGTGAGCTAGCGTACAAAGACTTCGTCGATCGGGAAAGGGTTCGGAAAAACGTTCGCCACGACGCGCGCGATCAGCACGGAAGCTCTTGTAGTGAGCTGCCGAGCGGTGTTAGCGTACCGATCCCCCCAACCCCCCCCCTTTTTTTCATGGAGGCCCCATGCCCCGCTCTCAGTTGCTCGCCCTCTTTTTGAGCACCGCATTTGCCGTTGCGTTTGCCGGTTGCTCCACCGACTCCAGTCCGAGCCAGAGCACAGGCTCGCTCAATCTCAATCTCGAGCTGGCCGAGGACGTGAAGATCAACGAGGTCGACTGGACGATCTCGGGCGGCGACATGGAGCCGATGAGCGGCACCATCGACACGAGCGCCCCAGGCGCCACGGCGTCGGTCGAAGTGTTTGGCCTTCCTCCCGGGCAGGGCTACCTCGTCGAGCTCCAGGCGACCGATGAAACTGGCGAGGTGACCTGCGGAGGTGACGCTGAGTTCGACGTCGCGGTTGGCGTGTCGACCGACGTCATGGTGTTTCTCAACTGTAAGCGCCCGACCCGCCTGGGCGGTGTGCGCGTGAACGGCAAGTTCAACATCTGTGCGGAGCTCGCAAAGGTGGTGGTCTCCCCGCTTCAGACATCGGTGGGCAACGACATCGACCTGTCGGCCGCCACCGTGGACGTCGAGGGCGACGACGTGGCCGTGCTTTGGAACGCGACTGGCGGCTCGATTGCAGACGCGACCGCTTCCGAGACGACGTACACCTGCGGCGAGGTCGGCGCACAGTCGATCACGGTCACCGTCTCGGACGATGGGTTCGAGCGTTGCACGCATGACTGGACCGTGGCCGTGACCTGTGTCGAGGGTGACGGCGGTACGGGCGGCACCGGTGG
>DATIUW010000117.1:0-7745 GCA_035466435.1 Polyangiales bacterium
TCTTTTGCTCACTCTCCCTCGCTTCGCTCTGTAAACCCCAGGTCGAATACATGTACGGCGTGAGCGCCGGAAACTCGGCCGCGCAGGTGTCCACGCGCGAGTACACGGGTTCGATGCCATGAGAGGCCCGCGCCGCGCGGATCTCGGGTGCAGGCACGCCTCGTTAGGCTCCGATCTGCCGATCACTGAAGCCCATCTCCTTGGCGCGTCGCAAAACCGACGCGTCGAGCGGTCGCCCGACAGACTCCCGCAAGGTCTCCTCGAACGCGATGATCTGCCGCATCTGCTCGAGAAACCAGACGTCTATGTCGGTCGCGTCGTGAATCTGCTCCACGGTCAGGCCCACCCGTAAACCGTCTGCGACGTACCAGAGCCGGTCGGCCAGGGGGGTCCGAATGAGGTCGGAAATCGCCTCCCGCAACGCCTCCTCGGTGGGCTCGGGCAAGTCGGCCAGCATCGGCTTTGCGGTGTTGATGACCTCTCCCGTTTCCACGAATCTGCGCACCTGAGCGGCGAGGTCGCGGTAGTCGACCTTGTGCAATAGCGACGTGAGGCCGTCGCGTCCGGTCTCGAGCGAGCGGGCGGCCTTCTGCAGCGATTCCTTGAAGGTGCGGCCGATCGCCATCGCCTCGCCCACCGACTTCATCTGCGTGGTCAGACGTGGATCGGCGCCTGGAAACTTCTCGAATGCGAAACGCGGGATCTTGGTGACGACGTAATCGATGGTGGGCTCGAAGGCGGAGCTGGTCCCGGTGATGTCGTTTCGGAGCTCGTCGAGCCGGTAACCCACCGCGAGCTTCGCCGCGATCTTCGCGATGGGATATCCGGTAGCCTTCGAAGCCAGTGCACTCGACCTCGACACGCGCGGGTTCATCTCGATGACGATGACCCGTCCGTCGTCCGGATTGACGGCAAACTGGATGTTCGAGCCTCCCGTATCGACGCCGATTTCGGTGATGATCGCGCGCGCGGCATCACGGAGCCGTTGGTACTCGCGATCGGTGAGCGTCATGGCAGGCGCCACCGTGATCGAGTCCCCCGTGTGAACGCCCATCGGATCGAAATTTTCGATGGTGCAGATCACGCCGAAGTTGTCGGCGTTGTCGCGGATCACCTCGAGCTCGTATTCCTTCCACCCGAGCAGGCTTTCCTCGATGAGACACTCGTGGATCGGGCTGCACTGAAACGCCCAGCGAATCGCGCTCTCGAACTCGGTCTTGTTGTAGGCGATGCCGCCTCCGGAGCCCCCGAGCGTCAAAGAAGGACGCAGGATTACGGGGAACCCGATGCGCTCCGCGATGGCATTGGCCTCGTCCGTCGTTCGAGCTACCTCGGCCCTGGCGCTGTGAAGCCCGATCTTGTCCATTGCGGCCTTGAAAAGCTCCCGCTCCTCGGCCTTTCGAATGGCGTCGACCTTTGCGCCGATGAGCTCCACTTGGTGTTTCTCCAAGATCCCCCGTTCGGCGAGCTGTAGGGTGAGGTTGAGCGCGGTCTGCCCTCCGAGGGTCGGCAGCACCGCGTCTGGCTTCTCGCGGGCGATGATGGCTTCGATGATCTCCGGCGTGAGCGGCTCGACGTACGTTCGGTCCGCGAACTCCGGGTCGGTCATGATCGTCGCGGGATTCGAGTTGACCAGGATGACGCGGTAGCCCTCTTCCTTGAGAGCCTTGGCGCCCTGCGTGCCGGAATAGTCGAACTCGCAGGCCTGTCCGATGACGATCGGCCCCGACCCAATCAGAAGGATGCTTTGGATATCATCGCGGCGGGGCATCGGGTAAATTCAGCCAGAGCAGTCGGGGCGACTTACCAGAGGGTCCGCGGGGCCGCAACCGGTATTCCGGTCAGCCCGCGCGCCGGTGCTGAAGCGCGTCGATGAGAGCCTCACCTCGCGGCCCCTGCGGCCTCAACCGGGCCCGACGGCCCTCGTCGGAAACGATGTCCAACTCGACCCACAAGACTGCACGATCCGCGATCTCTGGAAACCTCCTGCCCCACTCGACGAACAAGACCGCGCCCTCCTCGAGCAGCTCGTCGAGCCCGAGCTCTTCGAGCTCCGCTTCCTCGCTCAGACGATAGAGGTCGGCGTGGGCGATGGGAAGGCGTCCTCGATAGCGATGTACCAATGCGAACGTGGGACTGGTCACCGGCGTCTCATCCGGGACGCCGAGACCGTGGACCGCGCCTCGCGTGAAGGTCGTCTTGCCCGACCCGAGGTCGCCCTCGAGGCCGATGACGTCGCCTCTTTGCAGATGCGCGGAGAGCGCCCGCGCGAGATCCAAGGTTGCCGCTTCGCTGTCGAGCTGGAGCTCCAGCATGCCCAAGCCCTGTCACATCCGAGGGCTCGGTGCACGTTCATTAGACCTTGATCTGAATGCCCAACTGCTCGCGGAGCCTGAAGTAGCTCTCCGAAATGCTGTAGAGCACGATCTCCTTGACCTTGTCGCGGGGAGCCAGGTCGGCGGTCGACTCCGAAGCGATTTGTTGCGTCATGCGTACGGCGGTGTCCACGTCGTCACACAACAGCAAACCAGCCCGCAGCGAGGTCACTTCCGTGGCCTGCATCCAGCGTTTGACGTCTGCCTGCCCACCGGAGTCCACGAACTTGCGAACGACTCGCTTCAGCACGTCGATGTGCGACTGGTCCATGAACTTCGCGAGCTGCTTCGCTGCCGAATCGACGCTCGCATCACCGCCTCCCATGCTGACCAACCGCATGGCCGCGAGCAGGAGCGTCCTGATCTCGGTATGCGAGTGATACATGGTTCGGATGAAGTGCTCCGGCCGGTAGTAGCTCAGATGACGCCCGCACACGAAAGCGAGGTCGACTGGACGATAGCCGGAAAGCAGCGTGTAGCCCGTGATGATGGCGGGCGGGTTGCTTCTCGGCTCGTCACGAAGGGCCCCCGATAGCTCCTTCTGAATGAAGAGCCGCACCGGGATGGTCACGTTGAGAACGTCCTGAGCCAGCTTGAACTGCCGGGCGAGAGCCAGGCTCGGGTTCGCCAAGTCTTCCGGCTTGCGCTTGTGCAGATTCAGCTTCTTGTCGGTCACCGCCAAGGACGCGCGCACCGCGGGAGCAATCACCTCCATGATCTTGGAGATGTAGAGATCCTGATCGGGATGCATCAGATCCTTGACCCAGTTTTCGTTGCTGACGCGAGCCTTGGGTTGAATCTCGCGATCCTGCCTGTACTGCTGATAGAACTTCTGTTGTTCCTCGTCTGCCTTTTGGAAGTACGAGAGTGTCCGCGCGATACACCACGCCTTGTCGTACGCGCGCGCATCGAAATACAGCTTGTAGAGAGCGCGGTACGAGTCGAGCCGGTTCGCGTCGTCTGCGATGAGCCACTGATGCTCGGCGATGGCTTCCGTCGTGCGGTCTGGCATCGTCGCATAGAGCTCCGCGAGGATCTGATGCTCGACGGAGTCGTCGGGCTTGAGCCTGGCAGCCATGGTGAAAGCTTCCGCTGCGGCGTCGAAGTTGCGCTGCCTATCGCGGTAGATGATGCCCAGCGTGTGCCACAGGTTGTGCTCGAGATCCGTGTTCCCCTGGTTGATGATCCGATGGAGCATCTTGCGGTATGCCCGCTCCAAGGCCTTCCAGTCCTTGCGCGTGTTGAGAATCTTGTTGATCGCCTCGAAGGGCTTGAGCTGCGTGCTGTCGAGATCGAGGGCTTGATTGAAGCGCTCGAGAGCGCCGTCTTCGTCCTCCAGCTTGTCGCGGAAGATGACGCCAATGGTATACGTGTACTTGGCCTTCGCTTCTGGGCGCTCCTCGATCTCACAAATGCGCTCGATCGCGTCGATCGCTTCGGACCAGCGCTCGGCTGCTTGGTACGTGACCAGCAGCTTGTGGAGCACCACGTGGTTGTCGGGATCGAGATCCAGCGACTCCGTGTAGGCCTCCGCGGCCGCGTCCGGCTGTCCGAGCCTCTCCTGCCAGAGATCCCCGAGCTCGATCAAGAGCGCGGCGCGAGCCATCGCCTCGTCCGTCACGTCGAGGATGCGCTTCTTGTACTCGACGACCGAGCTCCAGTCACCATCCGCGCTCTGCAGCTCGACCATCGCTTCGAGCGCGGGCACGAAATGCGTGTCCTCCTCGAGCGCCTTGTCGAACATGTTGCGAGCCTTCTTGTCCTCTCCCTGCTCGCGCTTGATGACGCCGAGCCGATAGAAAACCTCCGTGATCTCGTCGCGGCCCAGCGCATCACGTTGCTGAACCAAGAGCATCTGATGGTACTTGAAAGCGTCATCCCAGCGCTGCGCACGGAAATAGCTTCCGGCCAGTCCCTTGAGAGAAACCGGATCGTCTTCGTCGAGTGCATATGCGCGCTCGTACGCACTGACCGCTTCGTTGGCGTGTCCGAGTCTCGTTGCAGTATCGCCGAGCAGGAACGCGAGGCGATGGCGCTCTTCCGGCTCTCGCTTGTCGGAGCGCCGCACGAGCACCTGAAGAAGAGGAAACGCGTCCTCGTAGCGCTCGTGCGCCAGGTATGCATCGACCAGCGGCATGAGAGCTTCCTCGTTGTCTGGGTCCGCCTGGGAAGCTTGCTCGAAGGCGTGCACGGCCCCCGCCTCGTCGTCGAGCCTGTCGGCCCGAACCCGGCCGAGCTCGACCAGAAGCGCGGCTCGCGCTCTGTCTCCTTCCGTGTGCTCGACCTCGAGACCCAGCGTCTTGGCAGCAGCCAACCAGTCTCCGGAGTCGACGTGGATCTTGCGCATCGCGGCGAGCGAAGCCAAGTGCGAGGGCTCCAAATCGACGGCCGCCTGGAACTGCTCCAACGCAGCACCGCGGTCGCCCAGCTCTTGGTCCAGAATGCAACCCATCCGATACTTCAGCGCGACCTGATCGGAAGGTTCGTCGACGATGACCGCCATCTGACCCAAGACGTCGAGGGCCGCCGCGTAATCACCCTTGCGCTCGTAGAGCTTGGCGAGCGCCCTGAGACTGATCAAGTCGTGCTCGTTCAGGTTGAGGGCATTCAGGTAGCTGTCGATCGCCTGCTCGACGTCGTCCTTGTACGAGCCGTAGACCTCGCCCAGCTCGCGGAAGATTCGAACACGCTCCTCGTTGTCGGCGGTTGCGCTCGCGTGACGATCGTAGGTTCGCACCAAATCGTCCCACCGTTGCATGGTTCGGTAGAGCTGCTCGAGGCGGCAAAGTGCGTCGTCGTGCAACGGATCGATGTCGAGGACCTGCTCGAGACGCTCTGCTGCATTGTCCGGCTTGCGGAACTCCTGCTCCCACATCTGCGAAAGCCGCATCAGAATCTCGATGCGCTCCCTCTCGGTGGCCACCACCTCGTACTCCCGCTCTAGGATGGTGACGAGATCTTGGTAGCGACCTTCCTGTTCATAGAGGCGCTCGAGACCCCTCAATGCGCGCAAGTTGGACGGGGAGAGCTCGGCTGCCCTCTCGTAGTTCTCGATGGCAGCACGGGTGTCGTCGAAACGCTCCTCGTACGCCTCTGCGACCTGTAGCAATGCGGAGACGACGCTGTCGACGTCCTGCACGGCCTCCGCCTTGCGTTCGAGAATGTTGAGTAGCTTGTTGGAACGCCCTTCCTCCCGGTAGATGCGCTCCAGCGCTTCCAGCGCCCCGACGTGTGTTTCTTTGAGCTGCAGCGCGCGCCGGTAGTAGTCCTCTGCCTCTTGCCGCATCGCGAAACGGTCATCGGCCAGGTCGCCCATGCGCACGTACGTATCCGCTTTCACGTCGTCGTCATTGGTGAGCTCGACGAGCTTGGCCAGCGCTTGCGCGAGCTTGTCCCACTGGTGGGTGGTCTCGTAGAGATCTCCGAGCTGCCACCACGCTTTGGCATTGCTCGGATCGAGCGCTCGAATCTGCTCGTAGTACGGAATCGCATACTCGGGATGGCCGAGATCTTGCCCGTACCACTTCGCGCAACACAAGCAGATCGCGATCTGCGTCTCCGGATCTTGATTCTCCTGGAGCACTTGATTCGCGGAAGTGAGCAGCTCGTTCCACTTCTCGTGCGCGGCGGTGACGCGCTCGAGGTCTACGGCCGTGTTCTTGTTGGAGAAGTCCTCGGTCCAAGCGATGTAGAGCGAATGGTACGCCTGATCTCCATCGCCGAGCTTGTCCTCGTAGACCCTCGCGGCGGCCCGTAGGAGCTCGATTCGCTCGTCGCGGTCCTCGGTGGATTCGATGCGAGTGACGTACAGATCGATGAGGTCGTCCCAGCGCTCCGCCTGCCTGTGCAAGCCCTGAAGCTCGGAGAACGCCCATTCGTGCATCGGGTCGACCTCGAGTATGCGACTGAATGCGCCAGCCGCGCGATCCTTGTCGCCGACCTGGTGCTCCCAAAGCTCGATCACCGAAATGAGCTGACGAATCTTGTCGCGCGGGTCGACGAGCGCTTGCGCCCGTTGCTCCATCACCCCGATGACGTCTTCCCACTGGTCTTCCTGGCGGTGGATGATCTCCAGGGCATCGAGCGCCTCGAAGAACGCCGGGTCGATGTTGAGCACGTTCTGGTACGCGTCGACGGCATCGGCCGGTTGCTCGAGCTCGTTCGCGTAGATGTGACCGAGCTGCATGTAGACCGTGATCAGGTCGGCATCTTCGAGAGTCGCCGCCCCGACGTCGATGATCCGACAAAGCGTGTCTGCGCGCTCACGCGACTGTCCGCCAGCTCTTTGGATCTCGGCAATGCTGAACAATGCGTACGTATTCGCCGGATCGATATCGAGAACCCGTTCCCAATTCTCGATGGCGTTTCGCTCGCGACCGAGCTTTTCGTACCAGACGCGCCCTAGGTCAGAGTAGACCTGAACGCGGAACGAGTCGTCGCTTGCAACGGCAGCCTCTCGCTCCAGAACATCGACGAGATCGCGCCAGTTGCCCTGAGAGGCATAGATGTCCCCGAGAGCATTGAGCGCTTCGGGATCCTCGCCTCGCAGGTCTAGAACGCGTTGCCATAGCCCGATGGCCTTGTCCTGATCGTGAAGACGATTGGACGACAGCCGCGCCATGCGAGCAAAGATGTCCGCCTGCTGCGCATCGCCGAGCGCGACACTGAGCTCTTTTTCGAATGCGGAGAAGAGCTCTGGCCAGCGCTCGAGATTCGCGTAAATGCGCTGCAGCGCCTGAATGGACGCCGTGTGCTCGGAGTCGTGATCGTCGAGTAGCTTGTGAAAGACCTCGAGCGCTTCTTCGGTCCGCGCGAGATGATGGTCGAGGACCGTGCCCAAGCGATACTGAAGCTCGATCAGCTCGGAAGCATTGCTGCAGCCTTCGATCCGCTTGCGCAATACCTGCGCGAGCGCCCGATACGCACCGTGCTCGGTATAGATTCGGTCCAGTGCGCCGAGGGCCTTCTCGTCGTGGTCGTCGACCCCTAGAACGAAGCGGTAAGTCTCTTCGGCACGCTCCAGGTCCTGAAGCCGCTCCTCGTACACCTTGGCCAGGCGGCGTCCCAGCTCGGCTTTGCTGATCGGATCTCCGGTCTGCTGAATCCCGTCTGCATACGTGCTGGCGAGATCCGTCCATCCGTCGACTATCGCGGACAGGCGCTCGGCTTCGCCTATGGAATGATCGTGGCTTGGGTCCTCCAACACCGCCTTCTGCATCCACGAAAACGCGCGGGCGTGGTCGGCAGCCTTGTCCTCGGCGATCTCGGCCAAGCGATGCATCATGACCACCCGCTCGATCGGATCGTTCTGATGCTCTACCTGCACCTCCTGCACGTCGAGCAGCTGACCCCAGTTGCCCTGCATTCGGT
>DATIUW010000118.1:0-3457 GCA_035466435.1 Polyangiales bacterium
CACACCGTGGCGTTGTCCCGTGGCAAAGACAAAGAGGATCTAGCCAAAAAGCTCGGAGCGCATACGTACATCGACTCCTCTTCTCAGGATGAAGCCGAGGCGCTGCAGCAGCTCGGAGGGGCCGACGTCATTCTGGCCACCGCGCCAAGTGGCAAGGCCATCGAAGCCGTGCTGGGTGGCTTGAGCGGCCGAGGCAAGCTCATGTTGGTGGCCGCCGCGCCCGATCCGTTTTCGGTCCACGCCTTCTCCATGCTTTCCGGCAAGATGATTCACGGATGGCCGAGCGGATCTGCCATCGACAGCGAAGACACCATGCAATTCTCGGCGCTCAGCCACGTGCGTCCACAGATCGAGCGTTTTCCGCTCGAGGCTGCCAACGAGGCCTTCTCGAAGGTGATGGACAATACGATTCGATTCCGCGCCGTGCTCGACATGTCGATGTGACTCGTCCCGTCGATGCCAAGAGTCCGAGAAGCGCCCGACGTCGAGACTCTCTTCGCCATCGGGCTCAAGATGACGCGGTCATTCGAGCTGGTCTCCCCGAAGACGGCAAGGTGCGCCTTTGACCTCGCCTCCTCTAGGAGATATCCGGGAGTCTCACGGGCAAATGTCGTAGCGGTCGCCCGGGCCCATTGACCCGAGGCCCCTCGCCGCTAGATCCGCAGCATGCCGAAACCCCTCATGTGCCGCGAAGGGGTCGTCGAATCGCCAAACCCCAACGCCCACGACGACGCCACGGCCCAACGCCGCTACAGGCTGAGCCGCCAACGAGTGGGCCTCGAGGCCTCATGACCCAAACAATCTCCGGTGACGCCCTACAGTTGCGATCGATCATCAAAAGCGACGGCACGCTCGAGTTGTCGCTCGAGACGCTCCCGATCCCCCAACCCAAAGACGACGAGGTGCTCGTTCGCATCGAAGCATCGCCGATCAATCCGTCGGACCTCGGTCTTCTGTTCGGCGCTGCGGACCCGTCGACCATGCGCGCGTCAGGCAGTCCGGATCGCCCGGTCGTCACCGCAAGCGTTCCCGAGAAGTCCATGCGCGCGATGGCCGCCCGCGTCGACAAGTCGCTGCCAGTCGGCAATGAGGGCGCAGGCGTCGTCGTTGCGGCGGGGGCGAACGCCCAGGCGCTGATCGGCAAAACCGTCGGCGTGATCGGCGGCGGCATGTACTCGCAGTACCGCTGCCTTCCGGCCAAGCAGGTGCTTCCCTTCCCCGAGGGCACAACCCCCGCAGATGGCGCATCCTGGTTCGTCAATCCCCTGACCTCGCTCGGCATGGTCGAGACGATGCGCCTCGAAGGTCACAAGGCCCTCGTACACACGGCCGCCGCCTCGAATCTCGGTCAGATGCTCCAGAAGGTCTGCCTCGCGGACGAAATTCCCCTCGTCAACATCGTGCGTAAGCCCGAACAGGTCGAGCTACTCCGCCGCATGGGGGCGTCCCATGTCTGCAACTCGAGCGAACCCACCTTCATGAAGGATCTCACCAACGCGCTCGTCGAGACGGGTGCGACGCTGGCGTTCGACGCAATCGGCGGCGGCACGCTGGCCGGGCAGATTCTCACCTGTATGGAAGCCGCCGCGAGCGCAACGGGTGCCCCGTACAGCCCCTACGGCTCCACCACACACAAGCAGGTCTACATCTACGGCGGACTGGATCGCAGCCCCATCGTATTGAACCGCAGCTTCGGCATGGCCTGGGGCGTCGGCGGCTGGCTCTTGTTCCCGTTCCTCCAAAGGGTCGGACCCGAACGCGTGCAGAAGCTACAGACCCGTGTCGCCGCCGAAATCAAAACCACCTTCGCGAGCCACTACACCCGCGAGGTCTCCCTCGCCGAGGCCCTCACGCTCGAAGCGATCGCGGTCTACGGCAAACAAGCCACCGGCGAAAAGTTCCTACTCAATCCCAACCAGGGCCTCGCTTGAACACGCGGACGACGAGGTAGACTGCCGAGATCGAGCTCATCTACGACCCTCTCTTAGCCATCGGGCTCAAGATGAGCACCGAATTTCGAGGTACTCGATGTTATGTCGCGTGGGGCGTCGCGGAGAGAGGGCCCAGGCGGCGAAACGTTTGCCACGCGGGGCAGCTCGGTGTGCCTCATGTTTCTCACCGGTATGGCTTGCGATATGCTTCGCCCGCCGCGGCCTGCGGCTGCACTTCGGAGGTCGCTCCAATGTTTCGTTTCGTCGGTTCCAAGGGTGGTCCGGGGTCTGCTATGCGGCGCTGGTTTGCTGTGCCTCTACTGGGCGCGATCCTTCTCGTTGGATGCGGCGACAACGAACCCGATCCTCCGGTGGCGGGACCTGAAATTCAAAGTTTCGTTTCGGATCGTGCGCAGTATCTCGTCGGGGAACAGGCGTTCCTCACTGCCACGTTTTCCGGCGGCAGCGGACGGATCGAGCCAGGATTGGGGCCAGTACGAAGTGGCATCCCGATCTCCACGGGTCCCCTCGATGTATCCCGGACCTTGCGCTTGATCGTGACCGCGGACGGCCGTTCGGTCGAGCGAGGGCTGGAGCTCCCGGTCCGATACCGGGACCGGTATCGCGCTCTTCCCCAGCAGTTTCGCGCGGTCAATCACAGCGCGACGCTCCTTGCGGATGGGCGCGTGGCCGTAATCGGGGGCTCGCGCGGGCAAGCAGCGATTTCCAGCGACATCGACCTGTTTGATCCGGCTTCCGAGTCGTTTACGCGCGTTGCCTCCATGGCAACAGGCCGCGAAAACCACACGGCCACGCTGCTGCAGGACGGCCGGCTCCTGGTGGTCGGAGGCAACGCCGGGCTCGCCGTGGTGGTGCCTGCGGAGCTGTTCGACCCTCGCACCGCTGGAGTGGTGGCCACCGGTACCAGCGTGGCCGAGCGCCAGGGCCATACGGCGACGCGCTTGGCGAGCGGCGACGTACTCATCGTGGGCGGAAACTCGAACGAAGGTCTTCCATTCGGAATCAGCGATTCTGCGGAGATCTGGAATGCGGAGACCGGGCAATTCCGGTTGCTGGATGCGCGGCTCGCAAGGCCACGGGAGGGTCATACGGCCTCCCTGCTCGCCGATGGGCGCGTCCTGATCGTCGGGGGCTATACCACGCAGTTCCCCTATGTTCTGGCGGAGGTCTTCGATCCGGACACCGAGGCGTTCGCCGCGGTGCCTAGCACGGAGGACCGTACGCGCGCCCTGCACGCCGCCGTAGAACAAACGGACGGTAGCGTGCTGGTCCTTGGCGGAGAGGATGGTGTGGAATCCGTGGCCAGCGTGCTCCGCTTCGATGCCGCCAACGACACTTTTTCCACCAGGCCGACTCTCATGCGCCCACGCAGCGTGGTCCGGGCGGTTGGACTACGGGACGATCGCGTGCTGCTGTTCGGTGGCGAATCATTGTCGAGCGCGCAGCGCCTCGCGAGCGCGGAAAGCTACCGGGTGTCGTCCGGCGCCCTCGACATCGAAGCGATG
>DATIUW010000119.1:0-6934 GCA_035466435.1 Polyangiales bacterium
CCGCATGGTCGGAATGCTGGGCGGGTTGCCCGAGGAGACTTCCGCGATGACCATCAACCGCTTTTGCTCGAGCGGCCTGCAAGCCATCGCAATCGCCGCCGGGTCGATCAAGGCGGGTTACAACGACATCGTCATTGCGGGCGGAGTCGAGTCGATGACGATGGTGCCGATGACGGGCAACAAGCCGAGCGCTTCGCCCGAGGTCATGGAGCACTATCCGGAGACCTACACGCCAATGGGCATCACGGCGGAAAACGTCGCCAAACAATTCAACGTGAGCCGTGAAGAGCAGGATGCATTTGCAGTGCGGAGCCACGAGCGCGCAATCGCGGCGATCGAGAAGGGAACCTTCGAAGAGGAGATCGTCCCCGTGCACGGGATCCGCTACGACGCCGACGGGCAGCGCCAGATGTTCGAGTTCAAGGTCGACGAGATGCCGCGGCCTGGCACGACCATGGAGGGCTTGGCGCAGCTCCGGCCGGTGTTTGCCGTCAACGGCAGCGTGACGGCCGGCAACTCGTCGCCGCTTTCCGACGGCGCCGCGGCAGCCATCGTGATGAAGAAAAAGATGGCGGAGAAATTGGGGCTCGAGCCGCTGGCCATCTTCAAGTCGTTTGCCACGGCCGGCGTCGATCCGTCGATCATGGGCATCGGGCCCATCCCCGCCGTCCGCAAGCTCTTGAAGAAGAACGATCTGACGATCGATGACATCGACGTCATCGAGCTGAACGAGGCGTTCGGCAGCCAGGCGGTCTACGTCCAGAAGGAGCTCGGGATCCCCGACGAGAAGCTCAACGTGAACGGCGGCGCCATCGCGCTCGGTCATCCACTCGGCTGCACCGGCGCCAAGCTGACGGCCACGGCTCTGTACGAGCTCAAGCGTCGCGGCGGCAAGCGCGCCATCGTCACCATGTGCATCGGAGGCGGCATGGGCGCCGCCGGCCTCTTCGAAGCCCTCGATTGACGGGAAACTCGGCCTGGTCCCTGAGCTCTCTAGCTTCAGGGCCTTGGTGTGTGCGTTCCGTGTCCCTGAAATGCCGCGCGGGTGAGGTCGGGATTGGGGCTGGGCAGGGCGGTGTCTGTGTGGGGCGCGAGTCGCTTCGGGGTGACCGGGTGGGTGCTGGAGATGACCTTCAGGAACTGGCCGGCGCCGATGGTCTTGCCGATCTCGGGCAGGACCTCTCCACGCTCGGCGACGAGCTTGCCATTGACCAACACGGCGGGCACGGCCTCGGGGTTTCGCCGCACGAGCCGTACGTAGTTGCCTAGCTCGGGAATCTCCTGCTCGTGCATCTCGTCGACGCGATAGTCGAGGTGCTCGGGGTCTATGATGACGATGTCGGCGCGCTTGCCTTCTTCGAGAGTGCCCGCGTCGATCTGGAACCAGTCACCCAACTCGCCCGTCAGCTTCCAGACGGCCTTTTCGAGCGGCATGACGGGCTTCCCCTTCTCGTCAGCATCCTTGACGAACTTCAGCATCCGAAGCGGGAAGTTGTAGAAGGCCATGTTGCGCAGGTGCGCTCCGGCATCGGAAAAACCCAGCAGACTCGATTCGCTGTTCATGAGCGCGGCAAGAGGCCCCGGGCGATCGTTGCCGGTCACCGTGTACCAGCGAAGGTCATTGCCGTATTCGATCAAGAGGTCGAGGAATGCATCCACCTCGGACTTGCCTTGCGCAATTCCTATCTCTCGGAACGTCTTGCCCACCAGCGACGTGTCCGGACACTCCATGACCGTCGCCTTGGCGAAGTTGCGATGGAAGACCTTGGGAATGAAGGGGTTGTTCCACTGACGGTTGAACTTGCGGCGATAGGTTTCGTCTTCGAAGAGCTTTTTGCGCTCGACCATGGTCTCCAAATGCAGCGCGGCTGCGCCGGCGCCGAACTCCTCGAAGACGACGTTCTCGAAGCCGTCGGCCCACAGATCGAACGCAACTGGAAGGAACTGATAACGAAACTTGCCGCGAAAGATCTTGTTGACCGCCCAACCGAGGCCCCTCAGCACCCGCCAGATCAACCGGTTCGAGCGGAGATCCATGATGGACACGATGCTCGTCTTGAGCGCATCGCGAACGAACAGGCCCGCGCTAAACGCGGCATAGATGAAGATTTGGTACTTGGTGGAGACGTTTGGAATGGCCTGCAAGTTCAGACCCCGCCTTCGCACCCCTCGAACCATCCGGCGGAGCTCTTTCCACGAAGCATAGGTCGACGGCAGGCACTTGCTGCGAAAGCGATCGCCGCCCATCTTGTCCCAATAAAGCCCGTTCAAGGAGAGCCCCAAAAGGCCGGCGTCGTATCCCTCCTCGATGCTTTCTTCCATCTTTTGGAGCTCCGCCTCGCTCGGCTTTGCTTTCGCATCGAGCGCGCGTTCGAGCCCCATCGCTTGTGCACGCACCGCGGAGTAGCCGACGAACGATGCAACGTTCGGGCCGAGGGGAAGACTGTTCAAGTGGTCCACGTACTCGGCGTGGGTGTTCCACGTCTTTCGCTCCTTCATCAGCGGGAGCAGGTGCTGATAGGGAATCGCCTCGACGCGTGTGAACATGTCGGCGATGTCGGTCGCATCGCCGACTGCCGTGCTGAGCGAGCAGCTACCCATGAACACGGTCGTCACGCCATGCCGCAACGACTCGTGCAGCGAAGGGATGGCCTCGACCTCGGCGTCGTAGTGGGTGTGGATGTCGATGAACCCGGGCATCACCCACTTTCCTCGGGCGTCGATCACCTTCGTCCCCTCACGCACCGGTATCTCGCCATCGGAGACCTTTTCGACGCGGCCGTTTGAAACGAGCACGTGCTTCTTCGCGGCAGGAGTCCCCTTCCCGTCGAAGAAGGTTCCGTTCTTGATGAGTGTGTTCGAGCTCTGCATGCGTTCTTTGCCTCGGCTTCGGCGCACCGCGCGCTAACCCGCCATGCACGAATGATGAACGTATCGGCCCCGGATGACTTGACTTTTCACGACATTTTTTTATCTTTTCACGACTAGGAACCTCCCAATGACCTTGGTTCGCGCATCCGCCTTGAGCGGCTATCAGGAGCTCGTCACCGAGCTTGGCGGCGATGCAACGGATCTTCTCGCGCGGTTCCGCATCCCCGCAGCCGCCGCAGAAGAGCCACAGGGCTTCATCTCGTATCTGTCGCTGATCCGTCTGCTCGAGCACACCGCCCGACGGCTCGGCTGCCCGGATTTCGGGCTCCGGCTTTCCACGCGCCAGGATCTCGGTATTTTGGGACCCCTCGGCGTCGCCGTTCGAAACTGCGAGAGCCTCGGCGAAGCCGTGCAGTGCGCGTCTCGCTACATGTTCATCCACAGCCCGGCGATTTCGTTCACCACGCGGGACGCAAGAGAAGAAAACCGCATTCTATTGGTCTTCCAGATTCTGATCGACCCACGCGGCGGCGCGGCGCAGGTCGCGGAGCTCAGCATCGGGCTTGCCGCCCGCATCGTGACCATGCTGGCCGACAAGCCTCGACCGATCCTCGGGGTACGGTTTTCGCACCCTCGCGCGTCACCACTCGCGACCTACTGGGAGCACTTCAAAGCGCCCACCACGTTCGACTCCGACGTATCGGCGCTCGAGCTCGACAGGCGCGACCTCGCCCTCCCCATCCACGACGCGAGCCTACAGCTACGCGAGCTCGCCGAGGACTATCTCGAGCTCCACCACACCGACCGGCAAATGCCGTTTTCGGCGCGCGTCCGTCTCGTCGTGCAGCGCTCGCTCGGCACCGGCACCAGCTCGTGCGCGGACATCGCCTCGGCGTTCGCGCTCCACCCCCGCACCCTGCAGCGACAGCTCCGTTCAGAGGGCACTGCGTTCGAGCAGATCAAGGACGAGACTCGCGCAGAGCTCGCCCGAAGCTATCTCGCGAACCGCGAGCTTCCGATGTCTCGGGTGGCTGCCTTGCTGGACTACAGCGAGCAGTCGGCGCTGACGCGTAGCTGCAAGCGCTGGTTTGGACGGACGCCGCGTGAGCTGCGCTCCGAGCTCGCTCCGCCGTGACGGGCTTGGCGTCTCGAGGGCGCCGCTACCACGTCCCCGTGTTCTTCATCGAAGCCCAAGGCTCTTTCGGCTCTAGGGCGTCCCCTTTTTGCAACAGCTCGATGGAGATGCCGTCTGGGGATCGGATGAACGCCATGCGCCCGTCCCTCGGAGGACGATTGATCGTGACACCCGCGTCGACGAGCCGTTGGCAGAGCTGGTAGATGTCGTCGGTCTCGAACGCGAGGTGGCCGAAGTTTCGGCCTCCCGTGTACTGCTCCGGGTCCCAGTTGTAGGTGAGCTCGATCAACGGAGACGCTTCGCTTTCGGCACGCCCGCGATCCTCGGGCGCGGCCAGGAATACCAACGTGTAGCGTCCGCCCTCGCTGTCGCGCCTCCGCATCTCGACCAACCCGAGCTTGTTGCAGTAGAAATCGAGCGACTCGTCGAGGTCGCTCACACGGATCATGCTGTGGAGATAGCGCATGGTCGTATATAGCATTGGGCGTCGCGGGGGGATCGGGGCCGGGGATCGGGGGCCAGGGAACGTGCTGGCGCTGGCCGTGACGCTGCTTCAGACTGCGCGCGATGGCCAAGAACTATGAAGCAATCGTCATCGGGGGCGGCCCCGGTGGTTACGTCGCTGCGATTCGGCTGGGACAGCTCGGTGTGAAGACGCTGTGCGTGGAGAAGGAATACATGGGAGGCGTTTGCCTCAACTGGGGATGCATTCCTTCCAAGGCGCTCATCGCAGCGGCCAACTTCGCGCACAAGGCCCGTCATGCAGAGCACATGGGCATCACCGTCCAAAATCTCGAGGTCGACGTGCCCAAGATGCAGGAGTGGAAGGAAGGCATCGTCAAGAAGCTCACGAGCGGGGTACGGAGCTTGGTCAAGGGCAACAAGAGCGACATCGCGATGGGGACCGCGAAGCTCACCGGCCAGAACACCGTCGAGGTCACCAACGCCGAGGGACAGAAGGAAACCTACGAAGCCACCAAGGGCATCATCGTCGCGACCGGTGCACAGATGATCCAGATTCCGGGTTTCGAGCCCGACGGTGAGGTCGTGATCACGGCACGTGAAGCCGTGAGCTTGCAGAGCGCACCGGAAAGCATGGTCATCATCGGCGGCGGCTACATCGGGCTCGAGCTCGGTATGGCCTATCAGAAGCTCGGCACCAAGATCACGGTCGTAGAGCTGATGGACCGGATTTTGCCCGGCGCCGACGCGGACCTCGTCCGCGTGGTCCAAAAGCGTCTCGAAAAAGACGGAGCCGAGCTCTACGTGAAAAGCAAAGCGACCAAGCTCGACAAGAGCGGGAAAAAAGCTCGGATCACCATCGAAACCGATGGCAAAGAGCAGGCCGTGGAGGCCGACAAGGTTCTCGTCGCAGTGGGCTTCAAGCCGAACTCGAAGAATCTCGGTCTCGAAGAGGTGGGGGTCGAGCTCGACGACCGCGGCCACGTCCTGGTGGACGAACAGATGCGTACCAACGTTCCGACGATTTTTGCGATCGGCGACGTCAGCGGCATGCCGTATCTCGCGCACAAAGCGTCCAAGGAAGGCGAGATCGCCGCAGAGGTGATCGCCGGACACAAGTCGGCCCGTGACTACAGGGGCATGCCGGCCGTGGTATTCACCGATCCCGAGATCGCTACGGTCGGCCTCACCGAGACCGAGGCCGAGTCGCAGGGCAAGAAGGTGAAGATCGGAAAGTTTCCCTTCTCGGCCTCGGGACGCGCGATGGCCGTGAGCGAAACCGACGGATTCATCAAAGTGATCATCGACGAGGAGGACAATCAGGTGCTCGGCGTCGCTATCGTAGGCCCAGAAGCAAGCGACTTGATCAGCGAATCGGCGCTAGCGATCGAGATGTGCGCGTTTGCAGAGGACGTGGCTCTCACCGTCCATCCTCACCCGACACTCGGAGAAGGTGTGATGGAGGCATTCAAGAGCGCCTTGGGTGAGGCGATCCACATCATGAATCGTTGAGGCCGACCTTGCTTTTTTGCCGCCTCGGGACCGTCGAATACGCCGAAGCGCATCGCCTGCAGCGACGAATCTTGGAAAAGCGGATCGCCGGAAAGGTGGGCGATTGCGTGCTCCTGCTCGAGCACCCGCCCGTGCTGACGTTGGGTCGCTCTGCCAAGGGAGAGCACGTCCTAGCACCTCGCGAGATACTGGAGGCGCGTGGCATCTCCGTGCACGAAGTCGGGCGCGGCGGTGACGTCACCTATCACGGTCCCGGGCAGCTCGTCGCGTACCCAATCATCGACCTCAAACCAGACCGCCGGGACGTCCGAAAATACGTCTGGTCGCTCGAGGAAACGATGATTCGGGCTTGCGAGGATTTCGAATTGTCGGCGAGCCGCATTGCGGGATTGAACGGCGCTTGGATAGGTGAGCGCAAAGTGGGCGCGGTGGGGGTCCGAATCAGCAAGTGGGTCACCATGCACGGGTTCGCGCTCAACGTGGACAGCGACCTCGATCACTTCGGCCTCATCGTGCCCTGCGGCATTCGAGGCAAAGGCGTCACTTCGATTTCGAACGAGCTCGGCCGCACGGTCGGCGCAGCGGAGTTGCTGGAGCCCGTGGCTCGGCACTTTGCCGAAATCCATCGGTCGGACGTCGAATGGCGCGACGGACCACCAGAAGGGGTCAGCTCCGAAGAAACACCTTGATCGCGCTCTGCCCCATCGCGGTGGTCCCCGCGCCGGCGATTCCAGCGGATACCACGGTGCCAGCGCCGGGCACGAGCTTGGCGACGGTCCGCGCCGTGAAGCGAAGGCCCACGCCGAGACCTCCCACGACCCCGAGGCTTCCGATCCATCGGGCGACCGTCTTGGCGTCCCAGGCCCGTCCGCCCAGATACGCCAGGGCGCTGACCATCATGGCTTGCACCGAACCCAGCAGAATCAAGTCCGAAAAAGGAATGGGTGTGAGCCC
>DATIUW010000120.1:0-2872 GCA_035466435.1 Polyangiales bacterium
ATGGTGACCGTCTCGGCCGTCCCGGGGTTCGCGTCGCCGAGGACGAGCGTGCCGCTGCGCACCGCCGTGCCGTTGGCCCGTGTAATGCGGCCCTCGATGGTGGCGTCGCCGAGGAAGGCGGCCGTGCCGCCGATGCCCGAGCTGCGGTACCCATGCCCCGAACTGAAACCCCGCATACGCCATCGCAATGGGCTCCGCGCCCTCCGGCACGCGATTGCCGGCAAACACCTCGACCGCCTCCCGCCCCGCCAAGCGCGAAGGGTCGAGCCCAAGCTGACGCGCAAGCCGGTCGTTCACTCGCACCAGCCGCGGCTCGGCCCCCGGTGTCGGCGCCACCCGCGCATAAAAATGCTCCGGCAGCCGCGCATAGCTGTTGTCGAAGGGGAAGAGTGGGGCGTCGGTCGGCATCGGAATCCTATCGACGTGGTGTCGCACGGTGCAATGTCAACCGGTCAGCGCCCGAGCGAGCGCTCCTCCGCCCGCCCAGTCAGAGCGAGATGCCGACCGGCTTGGGACGCATGTGCGCCTTCATCATCGTGGCGAAGTCGACTTTCCATGCGCCGTCGACCTTCACCAGCGGCACGGTCGAAAACCCACCGCCTTCGACGAACCGCACGCGCGCAGTGCCGTCCCGGACCCGCTCGTCCGAGGCGCCGCCCGCGGCAATCTCGTGGAACATCTCGGTGCAGTGCGTGGCCGCGATGTAGTCGAGCATCGCAGCGGTCTCGGGTGTCGAGAGCGCCTTGGCAGCCTCGACATTGCCCGCGGCCATCTCCTCGTAAAACGATTCGGCCACCTTCGTCGGCGTGTTCTGGCTGACCTCGTTCCCGCAAGCTCCCACGAGCGCTGCCGCCACGAGCATCGAAGCAAAGGGTGTTCGTAGACGCGTCATGATGCATATCTGGTGACCACGGCAGTGGGTGGCAACCTCCGTCGCGTTGATCTGCCGACACGGGCGCATGTCGAGATGTCCACGACACCGCGCCCTCACACCACGTCGAGCTGCGCCAGCTTCGAAAAATGCACATCCCGCGTGCACAAGCTCGCACCATGCTCGATGCACAGCGCCGCGATCCACAAGTCGTTCGTCGGCATGGGCGTCCCCTGCTGCCGAAGCTGCCGGTAGAGTGCCGCATAGTGATGCGTCGTCGCGTCGGTCGCATACGCCACCTCATGCCGCTACGCCACGTCCAAATCAATCTCCGTCGGCCGCCCCTCTTCATCCGCGAGCTCTACGAGCCACCTCCGCATCACCTGACGCCCCTTGGACCGCTCATCCGCCATCTTCGCCACGAGCAACATCGCCCACGGCGGTACCGGGCTCTCCCCGCTCTCCCACCGCTGCACCGTCCGCCGGTCGACCTGAAGCAAATCGGCCACCGCCTGCATGCTCATGGCACAGAACTTCCGGCAAAAGCGAAACGACTCCGGCCCAAGCAGCCTCTGCGCGAAAATACTCCGCACAATCTTGCCCTCGAACACCCCAAGGTCGTGATACTCGATGAGTGGCCCGAGGTCGGGCCGCTTCTTGCTCACCGAGCACGGAACCTGCCCTCGGAACGTCCGTCCATCCAGTTTCCTCTCGAGCTCGATCGTTCGCATGGTCAGTACACCGTGATGATTAGCAGTCCGTCTTGGATGATAAGCGCGACTTCAAGCTCGTCTCCATCCAAGTCCGGCCCCACAATCGTCCAGTCGGAAGCTCGGCCAGGTCCGCTTTCGCGGATGCTCTTGGCGTTAATGAGAGCGCAACGGATGTCGCCAGGCGTGGCTCCACAGTCCGCAGCCTCTCGCTCCGCATGCCCGGTGAAGCGCAGCCGATTCGCCCTCGCGAGCCCCCGCACGGCCCGAAGCGCCTCGCCTGAATCCATCTATCCATGATTAGGACAATTTGTCCTAATCCAAGCGCTTGTCAATCTCGTTCGCGGCGCCCGCAACAACAGCCAGGGACAATGCATCGTTTGCATGCCTCTTCATCGACCGCTGCCTCCCGGAGTTGCGCGGAGTCTTGAATGACGACCCGGCTCGCCAAAGCCACGTCACGAGTCGGCGTGAGGATGAGCTTTCGCTGCGCCGGATCCAACGACTACCCCTTGCCCCATCACGAGCTCCGCTCGTACCATGCCTCGGTGCAGAGAACCTGGCCGCCGTTCTTGATGCTTCTCGGGCTCGCCCCGCTCATCTTCGTCTCCGCCCCCGCGCTCGGTCAGACTACGGGCGATCCCGAGCTCGGAACGCTCGATGGGTCCCCCCTCGATGACTTGCCAGCGCACATCCGCCTCTTGACCGACTTTGGCTCTCGTCCTGACTGGTCGCCCGATGGCGAGCGGCTCGTCTTCATCGACGGCGCGCCTCTCGGCGACGTGCTCGAGCTCGACGTCGCGACGGCACAAACACGCAAGCTGACTGGCGGCTTCGAGCACATGGGCTTCACGCGGGCGCGCTATCTTCCGACCGGGGATCTTCTGCTCTGCGGACCCACCTCCGGGCCGCGTCCGGATGACGAGCATCCCGAAGCGGGGCGCTTTACCGGCGTCATGTCGGTCCTGCGCGCTCCATTCGACGGCCCACCGCAAGCGCTCGGCATTTCGTGCTGGGAGGGAATCGCCACGTCCGCTCTGTCGCCCCGCATCGCATGGAACCGCTCCGACATCGACTACACCGATCCGAATCTGGTCAACAGGGTCCTCAACGGCATCTCGGAGATCTGGACCGGCGAAATCCGGTACGAAGAAGAACGGGTCTTCGTCGACAACGTTCACCTGGCAATCGAGCGCACGCAGGTCTCGCCACTTTCAGTCCTCGAAGTGCAGGACTTCCGCCCGGGCACCGACGAGCTGATCTTCACCGCGTATGCGTACGAGGGCGGCGA
>DATIUW010000121.1:0-3208 GCA_035466435.1 Polyangiales bacterium
CTTCGCGCACAGACGCTGCTCTTCGAGCTCGGGCCTTCCATCGCCCGGGCCTCCGACCCCGACGGTATTCCTTCCCCATACGAGGCGGTGCAAACCGCGCCCGTCATGGATGTTCTGCAAAATGCACACGACGGTTTGTACTCGCGCCTTTTTCAAAGCTGACATCAGCCGCCATCAGGAGACCTCTCATGCACGACCACGATCATGCTCATGACCATCACCACGATCACGACCACGACCATGCTCATGAACACGGTCATTCTCACGAGCACCTCGAGCATCCCGGACACTTTCACCAGCGTCCCCACCGTCTCGCGGAGCGCGACTACGTCCGAAGGGCGTTCACCGTGGGCATCGGCGGACCGGTCGGAAGCGGCAAGACGGCCCTCTGCCTCGAGCTCTGCCGGGCGCTCAGGGAAGAGCGGTCGCTGGCTGCAGTGACCAACGACATCTTCACCCGAGAAGACGCCGAGTTCTTGGTGCGAAACGAAGCACTCGAGCCCGCCAGAATTCGCGCCGTGGAGACCGGAGGCTGCCCGCATGCGGCCATCCGTGAGGACATCACGAGCAACTTGCTCGCGCTCGAAGCGCTCACCCGGGAATTCAACCCCGAGATCCTGCTCATCGAGTCCGGGGGAGACAACCTCGCTGCTGACTTCAGCCGCGAGCTTGCGGACTACACCATCTACGTCATCGACGTTGCTGGCGGCGACAAGGTTCCGCGCAAAGGCGGCCCCGGGATCACCCAATCGGACCTTCTCGTGATCAACAAGATCGATCTCGCCGAGGCCGTGGGCGCCGATCTCGGCGTGATGGATCGTGACGCCAAGAAGATGCGCGGCGCCGGGCCGACCGTGTTCACCGCGGTGAAGCACAAAAAGGGCGTCGACGAGGTCATCCGAAGCGTGCTCACGGCGTGGCGCGAGGCGACCGACTCCGGCCCGAGCACGGGTTCCGGGGTTGCCGAGGGGAGCTTGTCCCCATGACCACTGCGGTGTCCGCGCCTTCGGTCAGCGCGCCGTCGTCGCTCTTGGAGATCGTCGACTCCACGCTGCGTGGGATCGGTCAAGTCGTCCTGCAAAACAACCCTTGGACCGGCTTGGTCATCTTGGTTGCGATCTTCGTCAACTCCTGGATCTACGGAACGCTCTGCTTGCTCGGTGCGCTGCTCGCCACGGTGACGGCGATGGTGATGGGGGCGAACCGGGGCGCGATTCGTGCCGGCCTTCACGGCTTCAACGGAGCGCTGGTGGCCATCGCGTTGGATGCCTATACGAGCGGCAACTACACGGAGGGCACGGTCCCCGGGTGGCAGCTCACCGTGCTCACGATTTTGGCGGTGGTGCTTTCCGTGTTCGTGGCCATGGCCATCGGCAGGTTCACCAGTCTCGTCGGGCTTCCGGCCCTCACCTCGTCGTTCATCGTGGTGAGCCTGGTCTTCGTCTCCGGAGCGCTTGCCGTTCCCATGATCGAGAGCACGCCGCTGGAGGCGCCTGCTTTTGCGAATCCGAACGAAGTCGCAGCGCCTTACACGCTTGCAACGCTTCTCGAGGGCTCCGGCAAAGGCGTCGGACAGATCTTCCTTCAGGACAACTACCTCACCGGCGCGCTGATTTTGGTGGGCATCGCGCTCAATACGCGCATCGGCGCGTTGATGGCGCTTCTCGCCGCGGTGCTTTCGACGGCCATCGCCATCGGGTTGGGCTACCCCGAAGAGAACATTCACGCGGGCCTCTACACCTACAATGGCGTGCTCACCGCCATTGCCCTCGGCGGGCTGTTCTTCGTGCTGACCTGGAGGTCGTTCCTCTACATGCTGCTCGGGGTGGTGCTTACCTTCGAGGTTTCAGCGGGTCTGGCCACCATCCTGACGCAGCTGGGGCTTCCCCTGTACACGTCGTCATTCGTTCTGGTCACCTGGGTGCTGCTGGCCGCAGGTCAGTCCGTTCGGACGCTGAAATACGTGATGCCGGCTGACGCGACCACGCCAGAAGACATCCTCCAGCGGCAGTGACCCTCCGCCAGCTCACAGATACACCATGAGCTGGATGATGAACTCGTTCGCACGGCCTTCTTGGGTCGTGCTGGGAATGAATACCGGGTCCCCCGTCAAATCGATCGCCCCGGTCCCAAAGACGGGTCTGTTTCGCCAATTGAAGGTGACGCTCGAATGGTGTCCGATGAAGTAGTACTTCACGCCGAGCTCGTAGATCATGGCCGGGTCCTTCAAGGCCTCGAGGAATGACGACTGAATCGTGAAGTAGGGCGTGATCTTGTGGCGATTGACCGGGCGAACGGGAAGCAGGTACGCGGCCTGCCAATAGAGGTGATTGCCCGTGCCGATGCTCGGGTATGCATTCCCCGGCCCCGACCCCGAGTCGCCTCCCGTGAGGTTGCCCACACCCACGTTCCGGACGAAATCCGGGCCCATGTCGTAGTAGTAGTAGACCAAGTACGTCGCCAGCGCCGACTTGCGGATCGGAATGTCCGCGAAAAAGTCCGCGCCGAAAAGCACCAGGTCGTCGAATTTTTGGTTCTGCTCGGGGCACACCCCTGCCGTGGGAGCGGTGGTGCAGCTCACCACGGCGCTCTGCTGCCAGCTGATCCCCGCGCCGATGTTGAGGACTTTCTCGGTCCCCAGGTACGTCCCCACGAAAAACGGCAAAAGATGGTTTTCCTTCGTGAAGAAGTCGTAGTTGAAGTACCCCTGGAGCGCCCAGGTGTTCGCGAAAGCGTTGAATCGGGCCGTTTCGAAGGCACCGTCCGGCTCGACGAAGTCCGCGGTGTCTCGGATGAATGGTCGGGTGAGCGAAATGCGATAGTGAAACTTCTCGATCTCGCCCTTCGCGTAGATTCCGAGCTGACGGACGAACTGATCGGTGATGTCGATGGTGGGCCAGTTCACGATCGGCGCGTCGAGCGCCAGGAAATTCAGCGTGCTCGCACTGGTCATCCGGGAGATTCCATTCCAGTACAGAAGCCCTGCGCCCAAGAAGAGATGGTCCTTCACCGCCCGGAACTCGACCCACACGTCATGAAAGAAGAGCTGCGGCCGAAAGGCATCGCCCCCAAAGCCGCCGTTCGTGAACGTTTGGTTGTTGATGCCGAAGTGCATCAAGACGAGCACGCGATCGGTGAGCTGCGCATAGGTCAAAAAACGCACGCGCCGCAGCATTACGTCGAGCTGCCAATCATCCGTGCTCCCGTC
>DATIUW010000122.1:0-5058 GCA_035466435.1 Polyangiales bacterium
GTCAGAAAGCTCACGGCGCAAGCCATGTAAAAGACCAGAAGGCCAGAGCATGAGCCGAGGATAACATCGGGGTTGGGGATCGGGAGACGAGGTTCGGGGTCCGGGCCCCGTGACCCAGGGATCGAGTGTCGCTGAGGCTGACCCTGTCGCTGCCACTGTCGCTGACCCCGACACTGCACTCCGAGCGCTGGTGGCGCGAGGGTCGGGCCTGAAGTACATCTGCGCCCATGCCGGATCCCAAGATTCGCATTCTCGTCGCCAAGCCCGGGCTCGATGGGCACGATCGCGGCGCGAAAGTGGTGGCGCGGGCGCTCCGCGACGCGGGGTTCGAAGTCGTGTACACCGGGCTCCATCAGACTCCCGAGATGATCGCCGTGGCGGCCGTGCAGGAGGATGTCGACGCAGTTGGGCTCTCGATCATGTCGGGCGCCCACAACACCCTTTTTCCGGCCGTGCTGGATGCGCGCGCCGCGCGCGGCGCCGACGACATCATCGTCTTCGGCGGCGGCATCGTGCCCGAGCAGGATGCCGAAAAGCTGCTGGCCAGGGGTGTGGGCGCCATCTTCACGCCGGGCGCACAGCTCCAAGAGATCGTCGATTGGATTCACGGCCACGTGAAACCCCGTTCCCTCGCGGGCTGACGGTCAGCGCTCGAGTGGCGGAAGACCGTGCCCCGGCACGACCAGGGTCTTCAGGTACGCCTCGTAGTCGAACAGATCGCTGTGCTCCTCGTTGTGGCAGGTCACGCAGGTCGATTCTGGGGTGTGCCGCACCACCGAAACCTCGGGGTTCTTGGCGTGCGCTGCACCGGGGCCGTGACAGCTCTCGCATCCCACGTTGACGAGCGCGCCGCCGAGGTTGTGAGTCACCGTCGAGCCGCCGGGCTGCTCGTACCCGGTGACGTGGCAGCTCACGCAATCGAGGTTGTATTCCTTGTTTCGCTGCTGAAGCGTGAGGTACGCGACACCGTGCGCGTGATTGCGCCACCAAGCGTATGCTTGCTGATGGCATGCGCTGCATGCCTCCGATCCGACGTAGGCGACGTCATCCGGCCCTAAAGGGGGTGGCTTCACGTCTGCGAAAGCGATTCGGTTTGCTTCGTTGACCGCCTCGTCGTGCTCCCGCATCAACTTGGCGACTTGCTCGTCTCGAGGCGCTTTCTTGGGAAGCTCGATCCAACGAGCGAAAAAGCTGTTGGTGTCGGACTCGACCACCGGGACACCCACCGACTGCTTCTCGCGTTTCAGCTCGGCGAGTCGGGCACGCTGCGCATCGAGGTCTGCCGGATTGACGTCGCCAGCCTTCTCCCACTCGGCGATCCTCGACGACAGATCCTCGATTCGCCGCACGAGCTGCTCGGCGCGAGCTCGACGGGACCATTCGCTGCGATCGACGAAGGGCGCATCCGTCTTCGGCCTGAAGACATCAACGACCGTCACACCTTGCCCCTGGCGGCCGGCGTGTAACGACCAAGCCTTGCCCACGGGATGAGGAGGCACGGGCACGTCCTCATCGAGACCGCCCTGCACCACGAAATCCACACCATCGACGGCCCCCGCACGATTGGCGTCGCGTCGCGATCCGTCCACCAGCACGATGGTGAGATCGGTCTCGGCCTGCGCCGTTCCGACCGCAGCCATCAGCGTTTCCTTCGACGTTCCATCACGAGCGCCGATGACGGCAAGTCGCAGGTCGCCGGCCGAGATTCGGAGCAACTCGGTGTCGCCGTTCATCACCAGCCACGGGAACCCCGTGTCTCGGCTGAGCTCGCCCAACCATGCGGACGGCTGCGCACGATCGATCGACCCGGGCAGGACCGCGTCGACCTCCAAACGATCGAGAATCGCCGCCAGCGTCTTTGCGTTTCGCTTCGCCTGGTCGACGCGCGCCGGAGCGAGCTCGCTGCTATCGAAGAAGGTGTCGCCTGCAACCAAGAATACGATGGGCACCTCGCCCTCGCGAAGCGCCCGAACCTGCGCGGCGAGACGATCGATGCCCCCGAGAGGATTGCTCGTGCACCCACATGGCTCGAGATAACCCTTGAGGTCCGTCACCAGGACGAGCCGGAGATCCGGCACGGGCTCTCGTGCCTCCTTTTCACCGGTCCGGTCACGGGTACAGCCCACAGAGAGGACCAGGCCCAGAACGGCCAGCATGGCAAGGAAGCGTCGCATCCTCCTGGTTCTAGCAACCGAGCGGCCCTCCGCCAAAAGCTCCGACCGGCCCCGGCTTGACGAGGGGGCAGCCTCTGACTAGCTTCCGGCGTCTTTCGGGTGGGCAAACGCCCGCCCCCTTACGAGGAATCCATGGTCAAGGTTCGACTGTCACGCGCTGGCGCCAAGAAGCGCCCCTACTATCACATCGTCGTCACCGACAAGGAAAAGGCCCGCGACGGGCGTTTCATCGAGCAGATCGGTACGTACGATCCCAGCCGTCCAATCGAGGAGGCCAGAGTCGACTATCCGCGGCTCGATTACTGGGTAGGCGTTGGTGCGCAGGTTAGCGATCGCGTTCGTGACGTGGTCAAACAGCACAAGAAGGCCGCCGCCGCGTCGGCGCCTGCGTCCTAAGAGGGCATCCACGTGGCTGGAGATAGGCTGCACGACCTGATCGCGTACATCGCGAGCTCGCTGGTGGACGATCCCGACGCCGTCGACGTGAACGTCGTCGAGGAGGACCGCGCCATCGTGCTGGAGCTGACGGTGGCGCCGGACGATCTGGGCAAGGTCATCGGCAAGGAAGGCCGCACCGCCCGAGCCATGCGGACGCTCCTCGCAGCCACTTCGGCGCGGATGCGCAAGCGCGCGATTCTCGACATCCTCGAGTAGCCGCCGCATCCGAGCACGCGAGCCGCCATTGCCGTGCGCTGGCTCGGCGGGCAAAGGGCCGCGCTACGGGTTATGAAAACCCCAGTGACCCGTGACGCAGAAGCTGTTTCGTGGATCGAGCTGGGTGTGGTGGCGAGGCCCCACGGCGTAACCGGCGAATTGCGAATCCACGTATTCAACCCCGAGTCGACCTTGTTGCAGGAGCTCGGAGAGGTATTCCTGCTCGGCGCTGACGACGAAGAGCCTGCACTGGTGGAAATCCTGTCGACTAGACCGGGACCCAAGTGCTTGCTGATGCACCTTGCCGGTGTGCGATCCCGTGATGACGCAGAAGCGCTCCGTGGCTATCTGCTCTGTGTTCCGCGTGGGGCGTTGCCCCCGTTGGAGGAGGGCGAATTCTACCACGCCGACCTCATCGGCCTCGAGGCGGTCGAAGGCGCCGAACCGATAGGAAAGGTCATCGACGTCATCGACTATCCAAGCGTCGAGTGCCTCAAAGTCGAGGTTGCGGGCGGCTTCCTCGAGGTGCCCATGCTCCCGCAGTGGCTCGAGCGAGTGGCCGTCGAAGAAGGCAAGGTCTACCTAAAAGAGCTCGACGAGATTCCGTTGCAAAGGGGTCGCGGATGAGATTCGAGATCGTCACCCTGTTTCCGGAGCTCTTCGAGGCGACGCGCATGGGACTGCTCGGCAAGGCCCAGGACGCCGAAACCATCGCACTGCAGACGATCAACCCGCGGGACTTTGCGACCGACCGACATCGGTCCGTCGACGATGCCCCCTATGGAGGCGGCAGCGGGATGGTTCTGATGGCCGCCCCCTTCGTGGCGGCACTCGAGCATCTCGATCAGGCGCGAAGCGGAGAGCCTACGCACAAGGTGCTGCTCACGCCGCAGGGCGATCGATTCACACAGACACACGCGCGCCGGTTCTCCGGAGTCGCGACGTTGACGCTGGTCTGCGGCCGCTACGAGGGATTCGACGAGCGCATCCGCGGCTGCGTCGATGAGGAAATCTCCCTCGGTGATTTCGTTCTGCTCGGAGGCGAGGTGGCCGCGCTGGCGATCATCGAAGCCACGGCCCGCCTGATTCCTGGCGTCCTCGGAAACGAGCAATCCACCGCGGACGAGTCGCACGCGCATGGGCTTCTCGAGTATCCTCAGTTCACGCGGCCCGAGGTATTCCGGGGAGCGCGCGTACCCGAGGTGCTCCTGTCGGGCAATCATGCGGCGATCGCCCGCTGGCGGCGAAGAGAATCACTGCTGAGGACACTCGAGCGCCGTCCGGATCTCCTGGAGGCTGCCGACCTTTCCGATGAAGAGCGCGCATGGCTCGACGAGCTTCGCCGGAATCGCAGCTGACGAGAAATGTGTCACAAACGTCACTGAATCCAGGCTCGATCGGGTCGTACACCTGAGATCGTGGATGCGCTCCAGCGGATCGACATGCTGATAGGTCTCGGCGCCGGGCTCGCAATCTTCTTCTTTGGCGTTTACCAGATGACCGAGGGGATGCGCGCAGCGGCGGCCGACCGCGTCCGCGCAACCCTCGAGCGCTTCACCAAGAGCCGACTCTCGTCGGTGCTGACTGGCACGGGGGTCACGGCCCTGCTCGGCTCCTCTTCGATCGTCACCATCATGACGGTCGGCCTCGTGAGCTCGGGGCTGCTCGCGTTCGCGAACTCGCTTGGCGTGGTCATGGGCGCCAACATCGGAACCACACTTTCGAGCCAGATCATCGCCTTTGGCCTGACGGAGCTCTACGGCATCGTGCTCATCGTCGGCGCAGTGATGCGCTTTTTGGTGCCCAACGAAAAAGCCAAAGCCTGGGGCACGGCGATCATGGGTATCGGCTTCGTTTTCCTCGGCCTCGAACAGATCGAAAGCGCCATGGCGCCGATCAGGAGCTGGCCGCCCTTCATCGAAGCGATCGAGCAAATGGAGAGCCCGCTCTTCGGAATCATCATGGGCGCTACCATCACGGCGATCATCCAGTCCTCGTCTGCCACGATGGGCATCGTCATCATCCTGGCAGCGCAAGGTGCGATTACACTACCTGCGGGCATTGCGATCATGATGGGCGCCGAGCTCGGCACCTGCGTGGACACGCTGCTTTCGACGATCGGTCAAACACGGGCCGCCGTGCGAACTGGCGTTTTTCAACTCCTGTTCAACGTGTTCAACGTGTTGCTCCTCGTCGGCTTCGCCGAGGAGCTCGCCGCAATCGCCCAGTC
>DATIUW010000123.1:0-8837 GCA_035466435.1 Polyangiales bacterium
ACCCGGTGGAGCGTGTGAGCGAGGGCCTCTGCACGGTGCCCTTTGGCAACGAGAATGCCAACGCGAACACGGCCGGCCCCGACCTCAGGAGCGCATGCGAGCTCCACGACTACTGCTATGCGGTCTGCGGGTCGACTCGCGCCCAGTGCGACGACGAGTTTCGATCGCGGTTGCTCCAAACCTGCGCGGCCACTTATCCGGTGGGTCCCTGCCGCACCACGTGCGATGTCTTGGCGCTCATCTACGCAAAGGCGGTCGCCGACCAGCCCGAAGCGGGCTGGGTTGGTGGCCAGGGACGCAACTGTCAGTGTTGCCCGGACTCGACGAGCAACGGAACTTGCGATGAAATGACTGGCGAGTCCGTCGTCAACTCGCCCGACTGCAAGGGTGACTTTCCAGACGGTGCGAGTTGCGTTTTGAATGCCGATTGCGAATCCAAGAGCTGCGGTGTTCACGGGCAATGCACGCCCTCCTCATGCCTTGCGAACGGAGATTGCTCGTCGGGGATCTGCAACTGGGGTGTGTGTTTGACGAGACCTCTCGAGGAGGGGAGTGGTTGCAGTACGAGCAACGCGTGCACGAGCGGCGTCTGCACCCTAGGCGTATGCCGTGAATGCGACCGCGACGACCAATGCGCGGCGAACGAACACTGCAACCTCTTGGGCGACTGCATCGACGATCTCGGCAACAACGCGGTATGCACGGCCAACGCCGAATGTCTGTCCAACATTTGTTCGGCGGGCTTCTGTGCGGAGTGCGTTCGCGACGACCAATGCGATCCAAGCAAGCACTGCAACCTCTTCGGCGATTGCGTCAACGACCTCGGCAATAATGCGGTGTGCACGGCCAACGCCGAATGTCTGTCCAACATTTGTTCGGCGGGCTTTTGTGCGGAATGCGTCCGCGACAGCCAGTGCGCGGCAAACAAGCACTGCAACCTCTTCGGCGATTGCATCAACGATTTAGGCCCCGGCAACCCGTGCACCGCGAACGCCGAGTGCATCTCCGGAACGTGCGTCGGCGTGTGTTTGTGAAGACGCAGACTTACTCGCTCTCAGCTCCCATACCTGTTGGTTATCGTGATTAACCCATGCTATTATGGGGCAGTGCTAGGCTCGGACAATGATCTCGCGCTCCACAAACGCGTTCTCATGACTTCCGCCGGCTGGCCTCCAATCCTGTGCCTGCTGTTGACCGCTTTGGGCGGATGTAGCTCCGATTCAGTTTCTTTTGGCGAGGACTCGGGGATCAGGATCGACGACCCCGCTCCTCGTGCGGCAGGAACCGATCGGTTCGGCTGCCCCTTGGCCATTCCGAGTCGGTGGACCCTTGGGAGCGAAGCGTATGCCCTGTTCTGCGGTACGGGGTGTGAGCCGTGGGGAGGGCGGTCGCCGGAGAACGGAGAGCTGTGGTTCATCGCCTGTGTGGCCGACGAAACTCTGCCGCCGGACGAAGACCCTGCACTCGATGTGCAAGTGTGTGTCGTCAGTCCGGTGGACGGCAATGAATACGATGTCGCCCACACCAAGAGAGCACAGCCGCTGTTCCAATCCTGTTGGCAGGCCTGCCCGGATAGCCCTTACGCGGCGGTGCCAGTTCTCCCTGACTACTGCTTTGAGTGAAGCAGCTCCCTGGGAAGGATCAGCTCCGAGGTAGAGCTTCGCGTGACCGAATGGGATCGCGAGTTCCTAGACCTTGGCGACATCGTTCCCGACTCCGACATGAGTGACGCCTCCGTCACGAAGATTCATCGCGGCGCGGAAGACTTCGATTCCGGCCAAAGCGAGATCGCAATCGTAGGGAGCGCAGACTGTGAGATTCGTCTCGACTACCGCGTGGGCACGATGCGCTAGCGATAGGAAAGCGACCGACCGGCGGTCGTGGCTCGTCGCTGTGACTCCGTGACCTGAGCGTGCCAGGGACAATGATGGTCGCACGAGGGAAAAAGCCGACGGCTCGTGGTTGGTCGCACGCCATCGCGGCGGTGATTGCGCTCGTCTTCAGCATCGCGATGGCAAGGAAGACGTCGGCGAATGTTGAGCACATGCTCAGCGTCGTCGTTTTTGGCGCTAGCATGATTCTGCTTTTTTCAATGAGCGCGGTTTACCATCTAGGCCGTTACGCAGACGGGGTGCGCTTAACGCTTCGCGCCATCGACCACTCAAACATTTATCTTCTCATCGCGGGGACGTACACGCCGATCATCGTGATCGGCCTTGAAGGATGGCAGAAGACTGCAAGTCTCTGGTTAGTCTGGATCCTCGCGGTCGCGGGCGTGGTCTTCTCAGTCTTCGTACGAGAGTCACCGCGTTGGGTTCGATTCGGCCTTTACATCGCGATGGGTTGGTTCTCGGTCTTCATCATTCCGGCCCTGTACAACACGCGCGGCTCAGAACCCGTCGCCCTCATGGTCTGCGGTGGCGTACTCTACTCCGTAGGCGCGATCGTTTACGCAACCAAAAAACCCGATCCCTGGCCTGACACATTCGGCTTCCACGAAATCTTCCACGCGTTTGTCATCGCAGGTTGCGCGTGTTTTGCAGCGACGATTTGGATCTGGCTCCTTTAGCCGAGTGGTGCCATTTCGAAAGCGCAATTGCGCGGTACTAGAGATTATGTCGCGTGGGGCGTCGCGGAGAGAGAGCGTTTGTTTCGGCTATGCTCCGCCGCCGAGGACGTTCGTATCCTTGTCGGGGAGGTAGACGCGCATGCCGGGCGCCTGACGAAGCGCTCGAATCGGTAATGCCGGCCCCAGATAGATCGTGTTCTGCGCACGGTCTGCGGGGTTCTCGGGAAGATTCCCTTCCTGGAAGTAGACGGTGAAGCTGCGGATCTCCGCGTTTCGATCCGCGCCGTCGAGGTACGGGTTGACCGACCCCGGGTCCGGCTCGATCGCGACGTCCCGCCCTCCGTGACATCAAAGATGACTACTGCGGCAGGAAGCCTTGCACATGCTTGGCTACCGTAAGCCCAATCTGCATGCCGGGGAGCCATTCATGATGCCGACCGACCTTGTGCAGATAGTCGCGAAGCAGGTAGCGACTCGAGATAACTAGCGAGCCGGCACGATGAGCGACGTGGGTGCGTCTGAGGTGCAGCGGTAGGGTGCCCGGAGTCGAGCGCGAGATGGCGAAAGTCTCGCGGCCACTTGACTGCCGCGACGCGTGCACGCTGGCCTGGATTGGGGTTCCTGCGGAACGCCCGAAACCTGCATGCTATACGATACAGATGGTTACATGGGTGCTCGCGCTGATCTTGTTTGCGTTTGGATGCGGCGAGAGCGCGCCGGAGCAGCCCCTCTTGTACCAGGACGGACGCGTACCCCGTTCCTTCAAAGCGGGCGACCTCGATCCCTACGGCTGCCCATATGTGGACCCGGTGCCGTGGGAGAGCACGTCAGTGCATCAAGAAGCGTGTGGGCCAGGCTGCGAACCGGACGGCACTCGGGAGTGTGGTGGGGAGATTCGCTTCGTCGGATGCGTGGCCGACAGCGTCCCTCGATGGCCCTCCGGTTGGGCTGTCTCCGCCATGGTGGTCACCATGGTGCATCCGATCAACGGCAAGCAATACTGCTTCAGTAGTCCGGCGACCGCCCTCCCATTCGGCTATCTTTGCTGGTCGCTCGGAGAGCGCGACGGCATCCTACTTTATCCATCCGATGCCCCCGACGAATGTTTCGAGGACTAGTTCGGGCTAATCCACCCGGTCGCTCGCGACCGCTCGCGCATGCGTGAGACACCGTTAGGACTACTCCCCTTGCGGCTTCCGAAAAGCGACCAGCCAGAGCGCCAACGACATCGCGACCAAGATAGCGATGTCCGTGTGAAGGTCGTCCACCAAGAATGTCGCGACGATGAAGGGGGGCAGACACCGCGATCGCAAGGACGAAACCTTTCTGCGTCGAGCCCGCCGTCTCTCACGTCTCTCGCGAAGCGAGCGTATGACGAATGAAGGCCGCATGAGCACACGACTTCCGTCTTCCGCGCCCATGCAAACGGAAGTCGTTGCGGCAACTGAGAGAACCGCGGTGCTACAGAGAGGAAGCGGTCAGCAGGTAGAGCGCGCGCGAAGTGCTCGACCGGGTCAAGCTGGGACGCGATCGATCGGGGTGATTCGCCACGCTTGTGTCAGGCTGCCCCGCGCCACGGTCGCTCAAGCCAACGCGCTTTCGTCCCCGCTATCCTGCGTGAACAAACACGAGCTGCCCGTGGCGTCGCGCAAGTGCCAGAGGAAGTCGGCATCGAGGCGCTCCGGCAGTGGGAACACGTTGAGGTCGGCGTCGGGTGCATTGCTCGCGTAGCGGCCGAAATCGCCGTCGGCGACGTAGGCGCTGGTATCGGCTGGAAGACGCGCGAGGTCGACGAGACGGGTCAGGAAGCGCTCTGCTCTCTCCTGGTGCTCCTGTTCCTTCAGAGACGCGATGACGGTGAGCTTGGCCTTCCAACTCTCCATCAATCGGTAGGCCAGAAGAATCGCGAGGTCGAGGTCGTGGAACTCCATTTCGAGCTTCCACTCGGGTCCACGGTCTGGAATCCACAAATTGATGCGCTTCCGTCTCCCAAGACCTGCCGTATCGTGCCGCACCAACAACGCGACGCCCATTCGTTGTTTTTTGGCTTCGCGAATCACACGCTGTAGAGCCTCGTGCGTTTCCTTGCCTTTCGGGAGCTCGACGAAGAGAAGGTTCGGTCTGAAAAACGAGCCTGTGAGTGCCTGCATTCCGACCCGAACGTCGTCCGGGAATCGGTCGCTCTCCATCACGGTCGACGTCGTGAAGATTCCCTCGTCCGTGAGCGCCTGCTGTGTATCGATGAGGCGTTCCTGTAGATCCGAAATTCGCTTTGCCGGCGCGATTCCCAGCAGCTTCACGGAGCCCATCGGAGAGGCGAGGTCCGCGACGAGCTCGAATGCTCCCCGCAGACGGTCGGGATCTTCGACGGGAATCATGATGTTGGGCTTCCACGCGCGCTCGCTGTTACCTTGAAAGAGCTTGACCTGCTTGGCGGCCCACTCGGCCAATGCCGTGAATAGCCCGCTACGCACGTCGCCGCTCGGAGCGGTGAGCCGTCGCCGCAAGAGCACGAAGTAGAGGCCTCCGACCAGGCTGATCGCCACCAGGCTGAAGGTCGCATTGATGATGAACATGGCGAACAAGCAACCGACGAGCCCAGTCGCTGGAACGATCTTCGGCACGCGCAGCAGGGGACGAAAGCTGATCAGACGAAGGCTTTGCTCGATGGTGACCACGAGATTGATGGTGGCGTAGGTCAGCAAGAAGATCATCGTGATCAAGGGAGCGATGGCATTGAGCTCTCGAAACATGATCGCCGCGAGGACGATCCCAGCGGTAAAGAACATCGCGTTACGCGGCTCGCCGCGCTTGGTGCGCTTTGCGAGCCAACCGGAGGCAGGAACGATGTTGTGGGCACCCAAGGCTTCGAGAATGCGCGGCGCTCCCACGAAAGAGGCCAACGCCGACGAAAAGGTCGCTGCAAGCAGCCCGCCGAGAACTGCTGGTCCCCAAAACGCACGATCGATCATGATGGTGTAGTTGCTCGTGAGCTCCTCGATCGTCGCGACGCGGATCAGCCAATAGGCCAGGGCCACGTACACGACCAAGCTGAGGCCCACCGCAGTCATGGTCCCTATCGGGATGGCCCGACGCGGGTCCTTCAAATCGCCCGACATGTTCGCCCCGGCCATAATTCCGGTCGAAGCGGGGAAAAAGACCGCAAAAACGGCCCAAAACGTCACCCCGCCGAATTGATTCTCCGGGCTGCCACGGAAATCGCCCCACCAAACGATGGGGTTGTCCATCGGGCCCTGCACGGCGGCGATGGCGATCGAGATCACGGCGCCGATGATGATGGCCAGAATCACGTATTGAACTTTGAATGCAAGGCCGGTGCTGATCAGCGTGATGAGGAAAATAGAGCCGAAGATGGCGAGGTCGACCACGATCGACGGCACCATGGGCAACGCCCACGCCTCCGCAGCCCATACGTACCCTTCACGAAAACCAAAGATGTACATGACGACGGCAAGTGCTTGTGAGACGTACAAGGGAACCCCGATGGCACCGCCCGCCTCCAACCCGAGCGATTGAGAGATCATGGAGAAGGCGCCGCCCGGACCCACGCGGATGTTGGTCACGAACGTAGACATCGCTAGACCCGTGGCTCCCGTGATCGCGAACGAGAGCACGATGATCGCGAGCCCTCCGGCAAGACCGGCGTTGCCCACGACCCAGCCTTCGCGCAAGAACATGATGACGCCGAGGATCGTCAACAGGGTCGGCGTGAACACACCAGCGAAGGTTCCGAACTTTTTCGGCTCCTTGGCTTCGTGCTCTTCGACTTGCTGTTGGACGTCCTTGGGGGCTTCCGCTTCTGCGCCTCCAGGTGTCTCGAGTGTGTCGACTCCCCGGTCGTCGGGACCGGGCAGTTCGCTCGAAGGGCCTGCCTCGCCTTTGCTGTCCGGCATGTCGTGGTGGTCAGTGTATTGCAACGATCGTGCGAAGGACGAAAGCATACCTCGAAAAACAGCACAATGACCGGAATTTTACTCGGATCTGGGCCGTGCCGTCGCTTTGCACGCCGCGTTGAAGCTCAACGAGCAACGGTGTCGATTACGGAAGACGCCGATTCTCATCCGCCGCGCAGAATCGAAAGGATACGGCGCACATAGGTCCATTCGTGTCGGCGGATCGAACGGGTGTCGCGGTCCGAACGCGCATTGCGGGCACGCTCACCGGGTCGTTTTCTCCCCATGGCTTTGCGCATACCGGTCCATGCGACCGAGATCGGCGGCGCCGCCGTGCATGGCCACGAGAGCTTTCGCGTCGGTGGGAGCAGGGTCAAGTGGCGTCCTGTCGCCGGACCCCTAGACTCGCTTCCCAAATGCAAGAACCCAAAGACGCAAGCGAGGCCGCCGTTCCAGACGAGCCGCGCAAGGCGGTCGTCATCGGAGGCGCCGGCTTTCTCGGCAAACGCCTCGTCACGATGCTCGGCGGGGGCGACGGTTTGCTCGATCCGCCGCCACAGTGGCCTCGTTTCGGCCATGTGCACGTGTTGGATCGCGCAACCTTCGCCGAAGACGCCAAAGCAAAGCAAGAGCGGGAGAAACGGGGCATCTCGCTCTCGTCGACGACGGGCGACGTTCGATCCAAGGACGATCTTCGCGCCGCGCTATCCGGTGCACACACGGTTTTTCACCTCGCCTCGCTCGTCGACGTCGGATTGAAGAAGAACCCCGCCCTCGAGCAGATCAACGTGGTGGGAACTCGCAACGTCGTCGAGATCTGCCAAGAGCTTGGTATTCCCTTTCTCGTCTACACGAGCTCCGAGGACGTGGTCTTTTCCGAAATCCCCGTCTCGGGTGGCGACGAAACGCTCCCATATCCGAGCAAGCCCCTGCACGACTACGTGCGCACGAAGATCGAGGGCGAGCGCGCGGTACGTGAAGCCGACGGCGAGCGAGGGCTTCGCACCTGTGTGATTCGCCCGGTTCACATCTACGGCCCAAACGATCCGCACGCGATGGTCGAAAGTCTCCGCGTTTTTGCGCAAGGTCGCATGCCTTTCTTGCTCGGAAACGGCTCGGCACGGTTCGACGTCGTTCACGTCGACAACGTGGTGCATGCCCATCTTCTCGCTGCCGCCAAGCTCCACGATCCAGCGACGCGCGACCGCGTGGGCGGTCAGGTCTACTTCGCTGGCGAGGGCCACGCGCCCAACTACTTCGAGTTTCTGCGCCCGTTCGCCGAAGCCCGCGGAATCCCCATGCCTCGCCTTCGCCTTCCGGGCCCCGTCGTCCTCGTCCTTGCCCGAGTCATGGAAATCATCCACGGCGTCTCGGGACGGGACGTTCCCTTCCATCGTTTTCACTACCACATCTTGGTGAAGGACTTCTTTTTCTCCGGCGCAAATGCCGAGCGCGACCTCGGTTATCGGCCGATCGTCTCGAAAGAAGACGGTATTGCACAGACCATCGCTTGGGTGCGCACGCTGCCGCTCTGAATCTCGGTACCATGGGCAAGTCACTTCGCGATCCCCGGCGTTGCAGGCAGCTCATGGCCGAACGAGAAGCAGGCTTGAGCTTGCCCCCGCCGACTCTATAACGGGCGAGAAAGGCGGACGGAGATCATGAAAGCGATGTTAGTCACCAAGCCCAACGGACCTTTCACCTTGGAAGAGCGAGAGGTCCCCGAGCCGGGCCCCGGGCAGATGCGGATCAAGGTCGAAGCCTGCGGCATCTGTCACAGTGATGCATTCGTGAAGTCCGGTCAGTTTCCCGGCCTCGAGCTTCCAAGAGCTCCCGGACACGAGGTCGCTGGCGTCGTCGATGCACTGGGGGATGGCGTCGACGTATTCTCGGTTGGCGATCGCGTCGGAGTGGGGTGGCATGGAGGCCACTGCTTCAAGTGCGACCCATGTAGGCGCGGCGACTTCTTGAACTGCAAGAAGGCTCAGATCTGCGGCATCAGCTACGACGGAGGGTACCAGGAGTACATGGTGTGCCCGTGGGAAGCGGCCGCGCGGATCCCGGACGCGCTCGACGCCGCCGACGCAGGCCCTCTGCTTTGTGCGGGGATCACCACCTTCAATGCCCTTCGCCACAGTGGTGCGAAGCCTGGCGATGTCGTTGCCGTGCAAGGCGTGGGCGGGCTCGGTCATCTCGGGATCCAATATGCAAGCCGCATGGGCTTTCACACCGTGGCTTTGTCCCGTGGCAAAGACAAAGAGGAGCTAGCCAAAAAGCTCGGAGCGCACACCTACATCGACTCTTCTTCTCAGGACGAAGTCGAGGCGCTGCAAAAGCTCGGAGGGGCCGACGTC